>CAYFTD010000187.1:0-9875 GCA_964345915.1 uncultured archaeon | reverse complement strand
GCGAATGCCAGATAGGCTCTCTGATGCGACACATTAATGAGCAGGACTTAGACAAACGATAACCCTAACCCCAAGCTCAATAGAATCAAGAAGCAGAGAAGAGCGGTGTGAACACGACTATGAAGAAACCTCGTTGGGAAACAATTGCTGGGAATCTTGTCATGGTTATGAGCGTGTCCGCGCTGGCTCTTACACTGATCTTTCAGGAGCTCAAATTCCCTGTCTTAGTTGTGTTCATAGGAACCTATGCTCTAATCAGCACCGAGCGAGTGAATAGGACTGCCATGTCCTTGTTAGGTCTGGCAATTGCTGGTGTAGTACTTTGGGTAGGCTTCTCTATGGGAATTGCAGGCGGCGTGGACTTCGAGCATCTAATCGAAGGCGTCGAGTGGACAACAATCATCTTCGTTATCGCGATGAGTGTCATAGTGTCGGTTTCTGCGGCGTCGGGATTGTTCCAATTCATTGCTCTAAGAATCGCCGCCCCAAGTGGAGGAGATCATAAGGCACTTTTCACTACATTCTTGGTGTTTGTTGCTGGCATCAGCCTATTCTTCGATACTGTTTCAACAATGCTCATCGCTGCCCCTCTGACCATTGAGATATGCAATGCTCTTGAAATCGACTTCAAACCCTTCATTATATCTGAAGCTATAGTCTGCAACTTCTCTTCCATCCCCTCAATTGTAGGTGCAGTCCCGAATCTCGTGATCGCTGGCGTTACGGATCTGAATGTTGGATTCCTGTTCATTACATTCATGCCGCTGTCTGTCATACTCTTCCTAGTCAGTCTGCCAATACTCTTGAGATGGTACGGGAAGTCATTCGGTACAACTGACGAGCACCGAGTAGATGCAGTCTTCTCGATTGATCCTACAACGATGATAAAGGATCGATGGGACTTCAATGTCTCGACAGCAGCCATCGTCTTCCTTGTCATCGGTTTTGCGTTCGGCCCAACCTTTGGGCTTGTACCGCCAATGACTGCATTGCTCATTGCTGCCACCATGTTGCTTATAGCACATGAGAGGGCCGACGAGTTCCTGAATAGAGTTGGTTGGCCAACAGTGTTCTTTCTTGTGGGACTCTTTGGTCTAGTCGAGGTCCTTGGCATAACTGGACTCATCGACGATTTGGCTTTCGCGATTGGTCAGATTATTGGTGACAATGCCGCATTTGCCACTGTATTCTTGGTGTGGATTCCTGCCATGCTCTCTGCATTCTTGGATAATCTACCCGTTTCGGCAGTACTAGCTCCAATTGCTCAGCAATACGCAATAGTAAGCCCAGTGTTACCCCTAGCACTTGTGTTCGCAGTGAACATAGGAGGCTACATATTCACTCCACTGGGCTCTCCTGCCAACATGGTTGCGATCGGACTCTCTGAAGCTGAACACAACCCAATATCATTCATGGAGTTCGTGAAAATCGGTACACTTCTGGGGATGATTCATCTCGCCATAGGTAGTGGATATCTTCTACTCATTATGCTTCTAATGGGTGGTTGACAGCGATTGGCTAGCCACGAATCATATTGACTGGAAACAGCTTGATTAGCAGGGAATCTTGAGCCCGATGCAAGCTGTTCGAGGGATATGAGAAGGGATGGCGATTTGAATCCGTGGTTTGGCTTCTCCTGTTGAGTCCGTGCATCTAGAAAGAAGGTGGTGCCCGCCTCCGTCTTGTGCCGCCGGGAGGACAGAACTCAACGGAAACAGGACACCGGAAAGCTAGCTGCATCTGAATGCTAATTAGGTGTTTGGTAGGGACTGCCACACAAAGAAACAGGGGTATGGGATTGCCAAAGCGTGCTCGTTGTCCACACTGCGACAGGTTGTTCAATCGCTTCGCATTAGACGGTCATGTCATGAAGTGTAGAGCGCGACATCAGGTTGAGATTTCACATCGAGAGGTTTCAAGGAGGTCCACTGTAATAGTTGATGGGAACAACGTGGCCTATCATCTCGCACCGAATGGAAATCCAAGGGTGGCAAACTTGGTTCTCGCCAGTCGTAGTCTGGCCAAAGCGGGATACAGATCCATCATAGTGATTTCAGCAGCCTTGATTCATTCGGTTGACGACCCAGAAACTCTACAAAGGATGATAGACAGCGGACAGGTCGTTCAGGCAGGGAAAGGAACCAACGATGACTTGACCATAATTCGCATGGCCCAGCGTAACAATGCAGATGTGGTGAGCAACGACCGGTTTCTGGACTGGCGTGACAGACATCCATGGTTGGAGTCTAGGTTGAAGAGATATCGAATGACCCCGTCAGGCATCATCTTGGTATGATACCATGCGTTTCAGCAAAAGCGTTAAAATGATACAGAATAAGCCCTCGTTGAACAGTCCTGCTGAGAGGTGAAAGAGTATGCGTATTGACGAGGTTCGGAAGACCTACTTGCGGTTCTTCAAGGAAAAGGATCACGCGATACTAGGCTCGTCATCGCTTCTTCCGGAGACTGATCCGACTGTTCTGTTCACCATGGCAGGAATGCATCCGCTTGTACCTTTTCTACTTGGCCAACCACATCCTCAAGGAACTCGACTCGCAAACTGTCAGAAATGCATTCGGACCACTGACATTGATGAGGTTGGTGACACTACCCACCTCACGTTCTTAGAGATGCTTGGAAACTGGAGTCTTGGAGACTATTGGAAGGAGGAGGCAATAACCTGGAGCTATGAGTTCCTGACCTCCAAAGAGTGGCTTGGATTCGATCCAGAGAAACTGTCTGTTACAGTCTTTGAGGGGGACAAAGACGCTCCACGGGATGATGAAGCGGCGAAAGTATGGAAGAGTGTTGGTATACCTGCTGAGCGTATCTACTATCTGCCAAAGAAGGATAACTGGTGGGGACCTCCGGGAGAAGTGGGCCCCTGTGGACCCAGCACAGAGATGTTCATTGAAGTGGATGAGATACCCAAGTGCGGCCCAGATTGCCAGCCCGGCTGCAACTGTGGGCACTTTGTAGAGATTTGGAATGACGTCTTCATGGAGTACAACAGGAAGAAGGACGGCACATACAAGAAACTGGAACGAAAGAACGTTGACACGGGAATGGGCATGGAACGAACTGCAGCCATGCTCCAAGGTGTAAGCAGTGTCTACGAAACAGAGGGATTTCACCCCCTTGTTGAGTGTGTCAAGCGACTATCAGGAAAAGACAAGTTCAACGAGGAAGAGATCAGACTTCTCCGAATAATCACGGATCACGTGAAGGCTTCCGTGATGATAATGGCTGATGACGCACATATTGCTCCCTCAAATGTCGAACACGGGTACATAGTACGAAGACTCCTGAGAAAGGCCATCCTGAGTGCAGACAAGATGGGTATTGGGAAGGGTTTCATGATTGACTTGGCAGACATCGTGATTGACATCTATAAGGACGTCTACGACGAGGTGACAAGGAATCGTGACTTCATTCATGAGAACCTTGAAGCAGAGGAAACCAAGTTCAGAAAGACTCTCCAGAAGGCTCTAGGCAAGTTCAACAGGATTCTGAAGGATACGGGTTCGATAACAGGCACTGATGCCTTTTTGCTCTTTACGAGCTTCGGCCTCCCTCTGGAGATGACGAGGGATCTCGCCGAAGAGAATGGTATTGAGATAGACATGGAGGAGTTTCGGCGTCAATTCGAACATCATCGAGAGATTTCCAGAACAGCCACCGAATGGAAGTTCAAGGGCGGCCTTGCTGACCACAGTGAAGAGATCACAATGCTTCATACTGCAACTCACCTTCTACAGGCGGCGCTCAGGAAGGTCCTAGGGGATTCGGTTCGTCAGAGTGGAAGTAATATTACAAAGGAACGTCTGCGGTTCGACTTCACGTTCCCTAGGAAGCTCACTCCAGAAGAAGTTCAACAAGTGGAAAACTTGGTGAACGGAATCATAGAACAGGATCTGGAGGTTGAACATACCTTCATGCCCTACGACGATGCAATTGAGCAAGGAGCTCTAGCCTTCTTCAGAGAGACCTATGGTAATGAGGTGTCTGTGTACAAAGTGGGCGACTTCAGCATGGAACTGTGCGGAGGTCCTCATGTACCACGGACTGGGGTATTGGGTCGCTTCAAGGTCACAAAGCAGAAGAGTATCGGGGCGGGACTTATGCGAATCCGTGCTGTGATTGAACCCGTTTCATCATCATAGTCATGGAATGCGAAGGTCTATTTGCGTCGCCATTGTAGGGGCGACCGAGAGGGAGTTCTAGCTCCCTGTCAATTCCGAAGCAGACGGCTCAAAATGAGTGAATGAAAATGGGAACGTTCTCTAGGATTTTCGGGCTGGGAGACAAAGACCTGCAGAAACAGGCAGACGAGCTTCTCCTGAAGCTCAGCAAGGCACTTCAATCAGCTAGTGCCAAGCTGAACGTGTGTGCAGACGACTGGGATGAAGGAAAAACAAAGAACCTTGATGATCTGGAGTCTGAAATCATCACCCTTGAGAGAGAGGCTGACGTAATAAAAGACGAGCTCTTTGAGAAGATATTCTCTAAGCGGGCTTACCTTCCGCAACAGACACAGGAGCGGCATGAACTAGTCATCCACATGGATAGTGTCATAGACGCAGCAGAGGATGCTGTGAGAATGATGGTGATTGGCCGCAAGCATAAGCCACCCAAGGAGATACACAAGATAGCTGAAAAGGGCTGGATCTGTACTGACCTTTTGCAAGATGCAATAAAGTATCTCTTCACTGACTTCAAGAAATCGGTCGAGTATACTCTCAAACTCGACAAAGTAAGAGAGGAAGCGAGAGACATCCAGTTTGCCTTGCTTGAGAAACTGTTCAATGAGGAAGATTTCAGTCCGAAGGAAGTCAGTCTGTTCCGTGCAATATCTGAGAGGATTCTTCGCGTGGCCATTAGGGCCGAGGAAACAGGCGATTTCATTAGAACGCTCGCAGTGAAGTACTCATAGGCGGAGGGCCCTTTGGTATGGAACCCCTTCTGTTAGGAGCCCTGCTCATCATCAGTTTTCTAGTTGCTTTTGCAATAGGAAGCAACGATGAGGCAATGGCCCCGGCTGTAGGGGCGCAAGTCTTCACAGTGAGAACTGCTGTGGCAATAGGAGCCTTGATCACAGTATTTGGAGCAGTTGCCATGGGCAGCAATGTATCGGAGAAGGTGGGATCAGATCTAGTAGGAGGGATGACACTCACTACAGATATGGTGTTTGCTATCCTTATTTCTATGGCCATGTGGCTATTGATCGCATCAGCAACAAAGGGCCTACCGATCAGTACAACTCAATGTATCGTGGGCTCAGTGATTGGTATCGCGATATTTGCGCCAGTAGTGGGCTACTCCGATTGGGGGTTACTGGCGATTGATTGGTTTGTTGTCCTTGAGGTGTTTCTAGGTTGGATCATCTCTCCAGTGATTGGGTTCTTCATTGCTGCGGCGGTCTTCGCATTCGTAAGACGCCTTCAGAAGAGAGCGCAGGGATTTACAGCGCTTGAGAGGCAGGAGAGAATCGCGTCCTTTGGACTTGCTGTATTTCTCATTATCACATCCATGGCCAGAGGAGGGAATGATGTCGCCAATGCGATAGCACCTCTAATAGTACTGCCAGAGTTTGCGGGGACAATTGACTTGGCCATCTCTGTTGTGCCAGCGATAATCATCCCTTTGCTGGTTGGTGGAATCGGTATGGCAATTGGCCTCATAGTGATTGGTCGGAAAGTAATCAGGACTTTGGCTACAGAAGTGGTAACTCTATCTCCTTCATCGGCACTTTCAGCAAGTGTATCAGTAGCCCTTGTGATGTTTGTGGGTACACTTCTAGGACTGCCCCTGAGTGGGACACATGTACTAGTGGCAGCTTTGATTGCGGTCGGTTGGGTGTCAGAAACCCCTGTTCAAATGAAGCAAGTGAAGGAAATACTGATTTCCTGGGTAGTGACTGTCCCTATCTCAGCTCTGTTTGGAGTGGCCGTGATTTGGATTATTCAGGGTCTGGTCTGAGATTGGCTAAGGCGAGAATCCTATGAAGCGTGAAGCTCGTCACAGAGCATTCCTGAGCCTTCAGTGATTCCATCGATCGACTTGAGGGATTCTATGAATCAGCATGTATTCCTTGGCCAGTTTTCCGATTTGCTCAGCCTCATCCTGTGATAGATGTACTCTTCGCTCTGATTCGGGGGTTTCTCTTCTGGTGGCCTCTACGATAGCAAGGTCTGCACCGCGCGTTACAGCTTTCGCACCGGTGCAAGGTCTAGTGTCACCAGTGTAGCCAACTATAGTATCCCCCACACGAACCCTATAACCCAGAGCTGGCATGAATACATCTCCTTCAGCAGCATTCTCCATGCCGTAATGCTCTACTCGGATTCCTTTCACCTTGAAGAAATCGGTGTCGAATTCTGAATCTGGTATCAGCTCATGATACCAGAAGCTGAAAGGAAGTGTTTCGCTGTAGGACTCTCTGAAACCTCTGATTGTGTCAATTGCCTCTTTGCAGCCCTCCGGTAGGAGAATGTGCAACTGTTCGGTTCTCTTCATCATGCGCAAGAACCCAAGGAGCGAATGAATTCCACCCATGTGATCAAAATGACCGTGTGTAATTGATACCAAGTCAAGATCATGCACGAATTGAATACCGCCCCATTCAAGCAGATCTCTGAGTGCACCATCACCCACATCCAACAACATGATCTTGCCAGTGAACTTAGAGGTGAGAATGATGGTAGTGGCGACACCTGCTGCAGTGAAGGGTATATGGACCTCAACCTCATCATTCTCCCAATGGAAGGGTCCTTGTTCAGATTCTGGATTCATTTGACTCACATGCGTCTTTGAGTTCGAGAGTGCCGTTAGGTTCCTGGTGGAGGAATCTTGGGCGACTCCTCCATACTGGAACCGATAGATTACGATTGGTCGTACCCTAGCTTCGGAACTCGCGCAAGCCAGTTCAGGAAGTAACCTATGAGAACTGAGATTAAGAGACCGCCTGACGCAAGGAGAAGCGTGTCAAAGAGCGTTGGAGTAGCCCCACTCAGAATCTGCATCCAGCTCCAGTAGAATCCTGCCAGAGCCATTCCTGAGAAGGCCACCTTCTTTAGCGGTACCTTGACACTTCTGGTCTGGAAGACGCCCATGTCTGTCAGTGCCGCAGCCAGCGCGCCGCCCTTGTCGGGCTTGAGCTTTAGACGCTTCGAGAAGGCGCCGACTGTCACCTTGCTCTTTGGCTTGACCACTTTCAAAGCCTTTGGAGCGTAATCTGCAATGTCATCCGAGAAATATCGTACAGCGCTTGGAACATCAATGCCGCATTTCTGGCACTGTACTGCGTTCTTCTTCCACTTCTTTCCACACTGTGGACATCTCTTGTGATCCCATGCGCTTCCGGCGGCCTCACTTACACGCCTCACGACCTCGTCTTTGCTTACCTTCTCAGCTTGTTTCTTTGGACGTCTCCTTAGCACGACCGCTGGTGGGAATATACCTACGTCCGAGGCTCTCTTCGCACCTCGAAGCTTGCGTGCAGCGAATATCCCCCCCTGGAAATCATCAAGTGCCATAATGAGGGAAAAGACTGCCATGACTGTAAACGCTAGTGTGAGGAGTCCGTTCAGTGAGAGTACTGATCCGAAGCCCGTGGCTCCGAGTTGCATAAAGAACTCTTGATCGAGTGAGGTGTAGTTACTCGGGTCTGATTCAAGCGTGTAGTTGAGCCCAAAGTATCCTAGCAGCGTTCCTGACAAGAGATCGATTCCGCCGTAGGTTAGTGAGTCCAGTGGGACTGTCGCATTCATTAGACTGGCGGTGTATCCTGACGGCAGAGATCCCATTATGGAGAAGGGCTGATTGATGATTGGGACTCCGAGGTAGGTCATCACGAGGATGCCCGAATGGAGTGTCAGGTTTGCAGCCACATCTATTGTGATTTCTATGGTCATGCCTTCTGTCAGGTTCACTGGAATCTGATTCGTTTCACTCGAGTCTGCAGCAGAAATCCCATTCACTTCGAGTAGAAAGGACAGATTCCCATCGTCCGTCCAAGTCTGTGCCTGCACTGGTACCATCAGTGGCGCACACAGGGTATACGTTAGAAACAACAAAAGTGCAATCTGTGGTAGCGTCTTCTTCATTCTAGATTGTCCTCCTTTTGCGAAAGCATCGAAACGTGCTAAGCCTGCCTCACTTTAATGATTATCGAGTCTGTAATGGAAGGTGAACGTAATAAGTTCTGTTTCAATATTTGCTCTTGAATGCGTCTTCTATCTCCCTATCAAACTCCTCGTCGTCATCGAGTTCAAACACTACTCGACGTTCTGGTGGAGGCGGCGGCGGCATCTCCCAATGCAAGGCTGCACCCAACGCAGTCCCACCAAAGGTGGAGAAGATACTAAGCATGACCTCGAACGTCCCTACATCTAGGAAGTATCCAGACCCTGCATAGGCAAAGGCGATGATGGTCCCTACAAAGAGACCAAAAACAATGCTTAGCATGGCACGATCCCGAACTCTGAGACTCTTGTACCCTCCCAAAGCGTAGCCAATGACAAACCCAATCAGTAGACCGGGAAGACCCCAGATGAGTGCATCAAAGGGTGTGATGGCCTGCAGCAAGACTCAATCAACTCGATTGATGAATATGAGGCCAGCTCACATAATACTTGCCATTTCAGATTTGGACCACAAAATTGTTTTACACCGCGCAAAGTATCTGCTAGAAGGGTGTGATTGGTTGAGCGCGAAGACCGAGCTAATTCTTGAGGAGATACTGATACGTAGAAGCGGCCGGGCATTTTCGAATCAGTCAGTACCTGATGAGATGCTGGAGTCGATTTTGGAGGCTGGCCGCAGAGCTCCCTCTTGTGCTAACACCCAAGCATGGAACTTCATTGTCTTGAAGAACAAGGATGTCTTGGAAATGGCGCACGAGGCATTGAGTCGAGGCAACTCGTGGGGAAAGAGAGCTCCAATCATGCTAATCGTCGCTGCAAGAGAAGATGGCGGATGTTCTTCACATGGCCTGCCATATTTCATGATGGACGTCGGCCTCGCTACTGAAAACATCCTTCTTCAGGCGTTTCATCTCGGGTTGTTGGCTCATCCTACCGCGGGCTGGAATGAAGAGAAGCTAAAGGACATCACTGGAATTCCACAAGAGTATCGGATTGTAACTGTAATATTCATTGGATATGAAGGTGACATAGAAGAGCTAGATGAAAGAAATAGGGAGAAGGAGAAGACTCCCTCTACCAGAAGACCGCTTTCCGAGATAGTACACTGGGATAAATGGTAGTCTACGGCTCGTACTCCATGTATTCCCCACAGTGCTCTGGCATCGACTGACTACCGCAGGTTGGACCCATCCAACAGACCAACTGGTCTCCCTCTTGATGCATTTCCTGACCACAGTGAATTGGAACCGCGATCTTCTCGCCGCACTTGGGACAGACTAAGCTTGCCACTTTCTTGTTCCTCCATGAAACGAATAATGGCCGGGATTTCGGGCCTCTTAACAATCGTGAATGATTTGGTGCTATAAAGCTTTGTGTAGGGCTTCAGTCATTTGGACTTGGGGTAGTACCTCTTCGGGTCCTCGCTGAATACTTTCTCTGCTGTCTTGTGAGAACCCGGTGTGTCAAGCTCAATGTCCCGCTTCAATGACCGATCTTCTTCCAAGACCTCTCTGAATACTTCATTCTGGATGATGAGCCTCTGTACCTCGTTACTGCCTGTCCATATTGTTGCCAGCCTTGCATCTCGAAAGAGCCGCTCGATGGGATAGATATCAGTGTACCCAATTCCTCCAAGAATCTGCATAGACTCGTGGACAGCGTTATAGCCCGCCTCGGTACAGAATGCCTTGGCCATAGAGACCTCCTTCCTGCACCAAGCACCCGTATCTG
>CAYFTD010000186.1:0-2476 GCA_964345915.1 uncultured archaeon | reverse complement strand
TCAAGGTTGGGATTCCTGCTTCGTGAAAAATCTCTCTGGACTTGGTAGGTCCCTTCAGGGCGGCGTTCGTACTGTCCGACAGAACAAGTTGAGGCTTGTAGTCAATTACCATCTTTGTTGCATCTACACACGAGTCTTCGTCGAGTTTGGCTCCGCTTGTGAACACTCTCACCTCAAGGTCCTTCCTATCAGCTCGCTCATCGAAGATCAGGTCGAGCAGTGGAGCGGCCCCTATGGCGCCGAACTTCACAACACCTAGTTTGAAAACATCTCCTGACATATCTGTCAATCCCTGCAATGGTTGTTTGTCGTTTCGCCGCATTGCGCGTAACATAACTGTTCCGGTTCACTAACGGATTGACTATTCGGACGAGGAGTCTTGTCTCTTTGAATGAAAGTAGGCGAGGCCTGTGCCTCCAAGTAGATCTGCACCTTCTAATTGATTCCCACAGGTTGCACACGTAAAGGAAATCTTCGGTTGGTTAGACGCGGTTCCACATTCTTCACAGACTGGTTCAACATCAAGCACCGTTAGATCAGAAACTTCCATCGCATTCTTGCATTGGACGCACTTTACCTCGGTTAAATGGTCCTCAATTACAGTCGGAGTCTGCTCACGGCAGATGGGACAATAGACCGTGTAGACATTGTGAAGCTTCTGCGAACCACATTCAGGGCATAGTAGAGTAATGAATACATCTTCACCTCCACAATGTCGACACAATACTCTGCGCCCGTATGTCTTCGGAACGAGCACTCCGGCATCGGCCAAGTCCGTCAAGGTCCTCGCTACCTCTTCATCGTCTTGCCCAAGGTACTCGGACGCTTCCGGATACTTCGCCATGCCTCTCAGGACATGACTTGGAGCAAGTTGGCCCACTCTGCCCTCGTGCATGTCTTGGATAAGACGACCAACAGTGGGCTTTCTTAGAAGTTCTGGTCCCGATGATTCGCTAATGAGCTGATTCACTCTGCCGAACGCCTGCTGGAGCTCCTTGTCCCAGTCATCTGAGTCCATGTCAATTTCACGTACAAGCCGACGGAGATTCCTCTCTACCACAGTCGAGTCTTCCTCGTCTTCAAGCAACAAGGCGATACAGTTGGGTGTTTGCAGGAACGATATGACGAGGCCTCTCTTCAACTTAGTATATCCAACCGGCGCTTCTTGGTTGACTCCATGTCCCATGAAAACGCTTAGGGCCTCTTCGCTGGTCAACGGGTCGTCCTCCGGGAATGCTCTCCCCACCATTGGACCGAGGGTGTCATCCCACCAGATCGAAAAGATGGCCTTAGGCATGTATAGACCTCAACTGCAAACAATGATGCGCTGCGACTATGGTACAATGCCCTCTTATCAGCATTCGCCTTATGGACTCACGTCTATGACTAAGTCTTTGCAGATTAGTAGCAAAGTATAAAACCGTGCCTCGAAGTTCGAGCGGGCACTGAGCACAGTCTGATTGATTAAAGGAAGTCCACCAAATGGCGTCGCATCATAGAAGGATTGCAATCTGTGCGGTAGTTCTCACATGGCTTGTGGTACTGCCAGCGCTCAGTGGCATCTTTGCTGCCAATCAAATCTCACCAACCAGGAACTTTGCAATTGCTGCTCCTACAATTGATAGTCCTTCTGATGTGACATTTGAGAACGGTACTCTTGGAGAAACAATCGTGTGGCATCCAAGTGATGTAAGTCCAAAGAACTATACTGTCACAAGAAACGGAACTGTTCATTTGGAAGATAGCTGGGGTGGAGAAGACATAGTGGTCTTTCTGAACCATTTGTATTTTGAGGACTTTCTGGACGAACCAAGTGAGGTTCCTGGACACTTCGTATTCGTGTGTACTGTCTTCAACCAGAATGAAGAATCGGTTTCAAACACAGTCTCGGTAAGAGTGATCCCAGACACATCGGCACCCATCATCGCCCAACCTGATGATATAGAGTACGAAGAGGGAAGTTTCGGACACGAGATCGAGTGGAACATTCAGGAGAGCAATCCCGACTTCTACAATGTCACTCGCTTGTCTAGTGACCCTGGAAGCAACAACACTGTTGTAGAAGCAGGCGATTGGCAGTTCATCAATATCACAATCAATGTAGATGGCCTCAGTGCTACACATTGGTATCTCTACACGCTCTTTGTGAACGATACATTTGGTCGAAATGCAACAAGCTTTGTCAATGTCACTGTGGTTCCCGATTTGACACCTCCAATTGTCACAGGCCCAGGGGACATATCATTCGAGTTCGGGGAGTCGGGCCAAGTGATAACTTGGAACGTGTTTGACAGCAATCCTGGGAACTACTCCATTGATGTGTTCATTCTATACAACGATACAGAATATGGCGACGTAAGCGATCCATTGATGCACAGTCCACAGAACGTAACGAAGGCAAACTGGTCACTCGTGAATCCGTTAGGTGATGATGTAACGTACTCATTGGATGATGTATTTTTGGGGAACTACTCAT
>CAYFTD010000185.1:0-2433 GCA_964345915.1 uncultured archaeon | reverse complement strand
GAGCTTCTTCTTCATCTCGGTGAAGTAGTAGAAGACCTCATGTGCAAGTTTTGGGTATATGCCCGAGGCTGGTTCGTCCATGAGGATCATCTTGGCTCCGCTCATGATGGCTCTCCCAGCCTCAACCAGCTTCATCTGTCCCCCGCTCAGATGGGTAGCGGGTCTATCCCACATGTGATCGAGATTAAGAATCTTCAAGAATTTGAAGGCCATGGTTGTTGCTTTCTCTTCTTCGCTGATCCATGACCTCTTCATTAATGCTTTCAAGAAGCCTTCTCCAGGGTTCCCTCTATAGGCGGTGAGCAGGTTTTCTAGCACCGTGAGCTTCTCGAAAGGCATAGGTATCTGAAATGTTCTTACCAGACCTCTGTCGTACACCCTGTGAGGCGGCCAATTCGTGATCTCCTCGCCCGAGAACGATACCATTCCTCTGTCCGGCTTGTAGAATCCTGTGATGCAGTTTATGAGTGTTGTTTTGCCGCTGCCGTTTGGACCGATCAGCATCGTCATCAGTCCCTTCTTGACTCTGACGTCAACATCATCTAGGGCAACTAGTCCTCCGAAGGTCTTCCTGACTCTTTCTATGACAAGCAAGTCTTCCATATCAATCACAAAAAAGAGGGAAGATGAATGGATCTATTCCCATTCGACTGAGTCCGTTTCTAGAATGTATGTGCCCGCGAGCTCCCAGCCCGCCTCTGTGATCTGCCATATGAAATAGTCGCCAGCCATTCTGTCTCCAGCTTCGTCAAGGTCGATCCAGCCCGAAGCGCCGAAGAAGGACTCGGTGACTTCAGGTAAGACTGCTCGAACAGCGTCAGGATCAGCGGAATCTGCCTTCAAAATTGACAGAGCATATGCCCACACTATGTCGTAGATCGCATATGAGTACGAATCCGGCTCCCTTCCTATGACGTCAATGCCGTTCTGTCGAACCAGCTCCCACTTTGCGGACTGCGTTGGCGCGAAGATCGTGCACGGATAGCCAACTTCTATAGCGAAGTCCCACACCACTGGATCGTCGAGCATCGTTCCACTTTGAGCTGTTCCATCGCTTCCGAACCACTCAACCGTCTTCAGAACGGGGTATTCGCTAGCTGCGGTGAAGAATGCATTGACTTCCTCAAATGATATGTGCCAGACTGCTACATTGTCAGCTCCATACGCATCTACGGCACTCGCCACCTTGGCAGCCAGATCACTTGCCTCAGCAGAGAACTCCACCGCTGTATCTGGGTATCTAATGCCTTCGAGAAAAGTTCCTCCTAGTCCCTCAAATTTCGGTCTCGCGGCTTCCTCAAGCCCAACTCCCCAAGCGTCGTTTCTTGTTACTGGAATCACATATTCTATGCCAGCTTCGTACATTATCCTGCCCATTGCGGGTCCTTGCCCCAATTTGTCGGTAGGGCAGAACCTGAAGATGTAATCGTCTGCAATGGCAAGATCTGGTGCAGTTGAGGACTGACTTATGGCCAATATCTTGTTTGAGTCACAGTATCCCTTGATGGCCCTAACTTCTGAGCTAGCCAATGGGCCCATGACGAGTTTTATGCCCCTTGCCGCAAGACTTTCTAGCTTCTCTAAGGCGAGGTCAGGCTGTACCTGTGTGTCTTCAGCAACGATACTCACGGTCCATTCTGCTCCTACTGATTTAAGAAAGGCATTCACATGATCAACAGCAAGTAGTGCCGCCGCATACTCATTCTCGCCGAACGTGGCCAGAGGTCCGGAGAAGGCGAACAGCCCGCCAAGCTGGATCTCACCAGTCACAGTACTCTCGATTGGTGCTTCTCCTCCAGCACCAAGCAAAGCCCTTACGAGACCTTCAACTTCATCCAGCGCAGCACCGAGGTCAGCTGCCTTCGCGTCACGGTCAGCAGTAACAGTAGCAAGTTCAGAGTTCGCCTCGTCAAGATCAGCGGTAGCCGTGTCGAGTTGACTCTGCAATGCGTCGTATTCCGACTTCGGGACCATCCCCACAGGCTCGGGGATTGGTTTCGCAACCCAGCCGATGCCGATTCCAATCAGCAGACCTACTACCAAAGCTGCGACCAAGAATGTCTTCCCGGTTTGGCTCAATGTGTATCTCTCCATGTTACGCTTTTTGCTTTTTTTAGCCGACCCCATTTATCGTTCAATATTCCTTAAATATGTTGCTATCCTGTTAAGTATTGTATATCTGCGGGCTATGGAGTCGCTGTCCAAGGACATCGGAATCCTTAGCATAACCAATATGCAGATTCGGGCCAATCTAGCACCTCTTTCAGTTGCGGTAGAGCGATACTCGCTATGACGGGAAGCCATGAAAAGTCGCCTTCGCATTCTTTTCGGGAACTGCGATCCTAGGGTAAACCTTAAGTCCTTCCAAAGTCCTCTGACTAACGGAACACTCATGATTGATCCCATATTGCTTAGTAGAGCGATCATATTCAG
>CAYFTD010000184.1:0-3850 GCA_964345915.1 uncultured archaeon | reverse complement strand
AAGAATTCGTCAAAGAACTCGGCTTCGGCTGTCTTGTTATTCCCAAGAATCTCTGCCAAGTCCTTGTCGCCCTTCTTTCGTCCCTCGCTCATTAAGGCATAGGCTTTGTGACCTAGGGCAACTCTCCTTAGTTTCTCAGTGCCATCGACCTTTGAAGGCACTGCCGAAAACGGCTTCTCGAGCATCGTATAGACCTCAGCGAGATGGGCTGAGGCACTCTTGAGCTTGTCAGGATGTTCACTCTCTAGGAATGGGCCACTAGCGGCTGCAGCTTGGTGTAGCCAGGCCATCACCTTTGCCATCCACACCTCTGCAAGAGTCTCCTGAGCCTTTGTGATGAGTTCCTTCAAAGCGTTCTCAAGTTGTTCCTTGGTGTCACCGTCAGCGTGAGTAATCCTCTCACGCAGATAGGAGATGTCGAAATCCTCGCCTCGAATCTCATCACTGAACGCTGCTATCTCGTCATAGAGTTCACTGAAAGCATCATGCATGGCAATGCGTTTCTTCTCTAGACCTGGAGTGTCGTCGATGTCATGTAGAGCAAACTCTCTCACTGAGTCCTGTGCGTGGATATTCAATTCGTAGAGCCTGCTCGTGTAGACTTCCACGTCATCTGTGCCTGTGTCTACGCGTTTCCCTGGCGTTCCATTCGCCACAACGAACACTCCTTGGCCATCTTGCCGTACAGAACCTAGGTCCCAGAGGCGGTACTTAAGACTACCTTGGACAATTGAACTGCCTTTATGGAATGATGTAGCCCAGCGCCAAAAAAGAGTTGGCAAATGACGTCCGAAAGTTCCTACAAAGGACGAAATCGAATTGTTCTTCCGTCTCTATACTTCACGAGCTGGCCATCATGGACCAACCTGTTCAGAACTTCACTGGTCCTTGAACGCGACTTGCCCCACATGGCCGCTAGTTCGGCTGCAGTCAGCCCGTGGTCAGCATCCTGCAGCAAGCTAACTAGCCTAGTCCAGCTGGAATCGCCTTCGATATAGCTTCCTTGGTCGGAGATTACTGTATATTCTCCTAGCTCAACAGGAGGTATTTCTTGCTGACTGGCTCTCTCCATTCGAGCATTCAGCTGGCGGACTGTCTCCCCTAATTCAAGAACCGTCTTTCGGAGTTCCTTGATCTCATACATTAGATCATCAATCTTCGGCTTCGACATCATACTTCCCTCTCTATCCATAATCTGGACGAAACTCCACATAGTTACGCTTCTTCTTTTTCTTCTCAATGTCCTCTTTCGTGGCCTCAACCTCAAAGGTAGCCTCTTGAATTGGAACATAGTCCTCCAGAAGTTCCATCTCATTCGTAGGCAAAGGTGGGATTTGCACCTGACGCTCATCATCACTTTCGAGCCTTTCCTCTGCGTCAGGGGTACGGACATTCGCTTCTTCTTCCTTCACAGAGTCATCTTCCTTACTTGAGGCAACGTCATTGACGGCTCCGCTGACTTGGACTGGCCCATACTTGTCCTCTTCAGGGGGTTCAAAATCCTCAAGAATCTCTCGTGTCTTCTTTGAACAGGAAGACTTCTTGTGGCGATATGACATAGTAATCTACCAACAGTAATCGACAACAATCGACAACAACAATCGACAATTCACACACGTAGTTTCTCAATATAAGGTTTTGGTCACGATTCTGACACTGTCATTGCCCTTGCAAATGTCATGTATCCAGTATGACCTACCATCCACGTGGTGGGTCTCGTCTTTCCCTCTCGCACCATTATCTCTCGCTGAAGGACCTCCAGAGTCTTCACCATGCCCCACTTTCCGGCTTCTGCGAGAACCTTGCAAGTCTTCATAGACTGTTCAATAGTCGGACTGTAGCTCGCAAGCATATGACTAGGCTTGAGTGCACGATGGGCGTCCTCTACGACCTCCCAAGGAGTGGCCAAGTCTAGCACTATTGCGTCCACTAACTCCTCTTCTATGCCTTCTAGGATGTCTTTGTGGTGCATGGTCACATTCTCCGTGAGACCATAACGCTGTAGATTCCTCTTGGCGCCCTTGAACATGTCGTCCCGAACCTCGTATGTGTATACATGCCCTGTGGGTCCAACAGCCCTTGCAAGAATCCCAGTGAGAGCCCCTGATCCAGTTCCTGATTCGACGACTCTGGAACCAGCAACTATCTCGGATTCGATCAGAATCGTTCCGGCATCTTTTGGATACACAATCTGTGTGTTTCGACCCATTGCAATCTGCACATCAGTCTGGTTGGGCCGGTGTACTTGAAAGACAATACCTGAGTGACTCTCCACTCTGAAACCGAATGGACGACCAATCAGATCATCATACTGAATGATGCCCTTGTTTGAGTGAAACTCCTCTCCCGCTTTCACCTTCCGAATCCAGTTTCTCTTGGCGTCGAGGAAGATGTAGACATGATCTCCCTCCTGGATGAGGTCGTGCATAGACAGCCATCAGCAATACACATGTTTTGAGTGTTGCGTGACATGACACAAGTTCTGCGAATCTCTAAATGCATTGGTTTCACTTAATAGAGTGGGAGCATAGAGAGATGTCGCCAGGAAAGCCCCGTGACGAGATTGGAATGTGGGCAGGGATCGCGGCAATAAATGTACTGGCGCTTGCGGTGACAATGATTCTTGGCTGGACAACGGATCCATCTCTTCAGGACAACACTACATTCACTTCAATCTCGTATATTCTTCTCATCATAGGGTCACTTCTCTTAATCGCCGGAGTTTGTCTATGGGGTATGGGGCCAAGAAGCGTTCGTGAGGAGGACAACGTCCTAGAGATTGCCGCCATGAGGAACAGGGTCACCTTTGCAGAACTGCACAGAGAAACGAATCTACCCAGAGATACAATTGAGCGAATTCTGAGAGATGCTCTTCTGAATCAGAGGCTATTTGGGTATCTTGAGAACGATGAGTTCGTGCGCGACATATCAGTCAGTCCTTGGAAACGCGACATGGACTGGGTCCTCAATGAAGACTAGAGTTCAAAATGCATGAGCGCGCTTCTCCCACAAAGCTTTATTCGATTTCAGGGAGCGACTACTCTGAGGGACTCCTTTGGACGAGCACCACCACTCAGAAGACAGAACTCCAGAGCCGGGCAAGAAGCCAAATGCCGCAGAAAAGCCGGTAGACCTACTTCCAAAGACAGCATTACCATATCATCCCCAAGTTCAAGAGCCTCTGGATTTGCTAGTGGACCCAGGGGTAGGTGTTGTAATCGGCAGGTCTGATTCATTTCACGCGAAGTACAAGCACTCTGGTTTGGGCATGATTGGGGCGGTGACTGAATCGTCCGATGACATTCTCGAATCGCTACTTGGGATGCCTGTGTACTTAGACTTGGTAAGTCCTCATGTGATGCTTGTCGCAGGAAAGAGAGGCTCCGGCAAGAGCTACACGCTCGGGATAATCGCTGAAGAACTTGCACGGACGATGGAGCGTAAAGAGATTGAGGTTGCAGGTGTAGTCATTGATACAGTTGACGTGTTCAGACAGAGCGTCGAGCCAAACACTGGCCAAGAGGATCTCTTGATGAAATGGAGTCTGGAATCTAGAGGTTTTCCTGTTTCGATATACGTTCCACGTCGAACCTATGGAGGGCTTCCGGATGAAGTTAAAGAGAAGGCGCGTCTTTTCCCCCTAGCGATAAGTCCCAGGGAACTCACGGGGGCTGACTGGGGCTATGTCCTAGAGAAAGGTGGTCAGCTAAGCACTGCCATGGACAACCTCTTCGGTTACGTTCTTGAGAGTCTTCTCCAAGGGTACACGTCGGAAAAAGGTTAGAAGTTGTCCCCCAAACGAGATTTCAGCGTCCGTGACATGATACGTTGCATCGAGTCAAATCCATCA
>CAYFTD010000183.1:0-6556 GCA_964345915.1 uncultured archaeon | reverse complement strand
GCCAAGTTCTCTCCCGCAGGTGCTATACACAGACCTTTGGACTTAGAGCCATGCCACTTCTTCAGCGGTCTATCGGTTTCGACGATGTCTTTACCCCACAGTTCTGCTGCATCTTTAATCTCCACCTGATCATCTTCAATGCAGATGTAGGATGGTTTGTCAGCGACCCCGTGCACAACCAGATGGTCGTACCCTGCAAACTTGAGCTCCGCACCCCAGTGTCCCCCTGTATTGGTCTTGAGATACATTCCGGTGGTGCAACCCACCATCGTGATGGACGTCCTACCCGACGCAGGGGCTGTGGTTCCAGTCACCGCACCCGGCGCATAGATTATGATGTTCCGAGGGTCATCCCAAGTAATCTCAGAATCCTTGCAGTAGTCCCATAGCAGTCGAGCATTGATACCTCGAGACCCGATGTAGAGCTTCCTCCATTCTTCAGGAATGTCCTCAGTCCATGTTTTGCCCTTAGTAAGATCTACGTGCAGGATTTTTCCTTGATGTCCGAACATCATTCATGCAACCTCCTTCTTTGATTCACGATACTTTGCCATTCTAGCTGAACGAAACTTCTTCTTCTTCTTCAGAACGGTCTTTGTGGCATCTACCCATTGAAGAGCACCAGGAACACAATGTGGCACACAATAAGGGTCCCCTCCGCATAGGTCACATATGAGCGCCTTCTTGGTTTCCGGGTGGAGTTTTATTGCAAAGTAGATACAAGCGTCCACGCAGGCTCCAGTTCCGGTACACAATTTCTGATCTACGGTGATAATCCCGGAGTCCTGATTTCTCGATAACGCACCATTCGGACACGACTCCACACAAGGGTGAGGATCACACTGTTCGCAGAGCAGCGGAATCCCTAGTGCGATATCCTCTAGTTTCACAATGTCGACTCTAGACCGATGAGGATCGAAAATCTCCTCCTTCACAAAACTACATGCGACGGTGCATTGTTTGCAGCCCGTACATGTATCCATGTCAGCTGTTAGGTAACTCATGGGCACAAACTCCAAAGCTAGTTATCAAATGGGGTCGAAATCACCAAATATCTTGTTCCGCCATTTAAATGTATGTTCACAAACGCTCGAGAACATTAACAATAATGAGGGAAAACAGTCATTAACAACTAGACCTTTCAGGGCTAGCATTAACAGAATACTAGCAACGACCCCGAACAACATACTTAATTCAGTAGTTGATTGTATAGACAACTAGAGATGGTGGTACGAAAAATGACTGAGGTCTTTGTGAAGCTTATGAGTAAAGGCCTGCAATCGCACGAACATGATAAGTTCGAGTTCGAGATTGAACCGAAGTCCACCATAAGAGACCTAATTGACAGTCTCCATGAGGAGTTTGGAGAAAGGTTTGAGGTCTATCTTGCGGACAAGGAGAAGAGAGTACTCCGACGGGATGCAATCGTAATCCTGAATGGGAGCAACATGGTTTCTCGCCAAGGAGAACAATCTAAGCTCTCTGATGGCGACCTGATTGTCTTCATGATAGCCGCAGTTGGAGGCTGAAGAGCCTCGTTTTGTCATTCGACATGAAGAACTTGTGTTTGAGAGTTGCTCAGTAGACCTTCTCAACGAGGAGAGTTTCAGGGAATCGGCTTCTCCTTGTGAAGCTCATGTGGATCTTCGCCTTCCTTGAGCTTCTCTTCCCACCACGTATCGGCAGCAACGATTTCCTCGGTGGCCACCGCGACGTCTCCAATCCTATCCTTTGGCACGACCACTACTCCATCTCCGTCTCCAACGATAAGATCACCGGGCATCACGGTCACTCCTCCACACTTTATTGGTTCTCCCATGGATTCGACGTTCAGACGTCCTCTCAACGTACCAGGATGGCGGCCTCGTGCGAACACTGGGAAGTCCATCTTGTTGACGTCTGCCATATCTCTCACCGTTCCATCAACAACTGCACCAACTGCACCTTGCGACATTGCGATTCGAGTCACAATCTGACCCCAACCGGAACAATCTGTCGCTCCCGACATGTCAATCACTATCACATCGAGGGGTTTTGCTTTTGATGCAAGAGACATGAATGTGACAACCTGCTCCTCGTCATATGGGTGGTTCGCAGGAGAACGTGCGGTCTTAGCTGTGCTCGCAAATCCAACCACCTTTTCGTTCTTGCCTATGGGCCCAATGCCATTGTCCATGCACACCGCACCAATTCCTACGGCATCAGAAGCATCAGATACTGCGGCTGCATAAAAGTCAGTGAAACGCTCAACAGTGTTTCGTCGTTTGCTCAATACTACCTCACCTTCGAGATTTTGGTCGTCAATAGCGGATAATGAAGAGAGTCGACCCATAAGCCTGCTTAAATCATCTTCGATGTTACCAGGCTGGAATCAGTTCATTGGTGGAACATCTCATGAAGAGAAAACTGGTGATGTCGACGAAGCCCTAATGAGCAACCTCGCTTGAATCTTGGAGCCTAGTCTTCAGGCAAGTAGTCTGGCTCTGTGATTTCCATGTCGGCGATCCCGGCTGAGACTGCCATCAGCTCAGCTATGTCAAGAACTCGGACTTCCACATCAGCATCGTATGTTGCGTGTGTCAGATTCAACTCGCAAGCAGGACAGACAGTTGCGACAATCTCGGACTCCGTTTCAATGACGTCTCCAAGTCGTTCCCGATACACCTGCTCAGAGTATTGAGGATACATCAGCTTGACACCTCCTCCCCCACCGCAACAGAATGAGGTCTCCCTACTCCGAGCCATTTCTCTCAACTCGATACCGGGAATGGCTTCAAGCGCAATCCGAGACGGATCATAGATATCCCTGTACCGACCGATCTCGCAAGGATCGTGGTAGGTCACTCGTTTCTTTACCGGCTTCTTGAGCTTGACCTTCTTCTCTTTAGCGATCTCTTCTAGAACCTCGCTCGTATGACGAACTCGAATCGGCATTTCATCCACCTCTAATATCCGTGGATATTCTTCATCTAGTGCTCTGAAACAGCTGGGACACGGAGTGATTATCTCATTAACTCCTCGATCCTGCATCTTATTGAATTGCGCCTCGACCAACACTTTTGCCTTCTTTATCCTGCCAGTTATCCAGAGCGGAGTCCCACAGCATGTCTGATCATTCCCGAAGAAGTCTAGCTGGTAGCCTGCTGCTTGAAGCAACTGAACTAGGATCTTGGTCTTCTCTTTGAATCGATGACTTGCCAGGCATCCGGGATAGAATAGGACTCCAGATCCCTCTTCGAACTTCAGGTCTTCCGCCCATTTAGTGTGGATTTCAGGAGTATCTGCGAAGATATTCCCTGTTTCCAGGGCCATCTCGACCATCTCGTCGCCTGCTTTGGGAATGTCAACGCCAAGTTCCGCAATGTCTTCACGCATTGCCTTTGTAATTGCTGCAACATCAATTTGGGCTGCTTTCTTGCATTCTTCAGTACACCGAGCGCACAAGAAGCATCCAAAGATCCTCTCTACCATCTCTGCTGAATACTTGAGTTCACCGTCGAGTATGGCACGACCTATGGCCATCCTGCCCCTGGCGGTGGAGGATTCCCATCTTTGAGTAAACACCTCGGGGCACCGTTCATTGAAATCAGCTCCCCTGCAGAAATTGCATCGGCCGCACCTCCACATCATTTCTTCGTACTCTTTGATCTTCATTCTAGATCCTCCTTGCGAAACAGAATACCCCGCTGTAAGATGTTCTTCGGATCAATGGTCTTCTTGATCTCTTTCAGCAGTCGATAGTAACCCGTGTCTCTTGCAGCGAGAAAGGGACGAAGTCCGTGTTTCCCACCAATACCATATGGCACAACCGGACCGTTCAGCACGATTTCATTGATTTCATCAGCGAGCTTCATCGTTTCATCCCACTCATCTGGTTCCTTGTAGTTCGTGACCATGAAGGCGAGCCAGTGCCGTGGCAATATCTGTCCTCCAAAGGCGGCCTTCGTATAGCCCCTCTTCTCCAGTAACTCTTCACGCCAAACTTTGTAGAGGAATTCAATGTCGTCAATCCTCAGAGTGCCTGCGCCAAAGAAATGCCACACCCCGGCGGTAAATACATCCGAAAGACCTGACAGGATTCCATCGTAGGTGTCATTAGCTGGAGCAGGGTCTCCGATTACACCTCCAAGCTTCTTTATCTCCTTCTTCAGCCGCTTCGTCCTATGGTCGACTATTTCCTTCTCGTAGCCAAACACATCCATCATAAGCATGTAAACGTCAGGATTCGATGGATCAACAAAGAGGTAGTATCCCTGTAGGTATTCATCACCCACATGCCGGTTCATGAAGTGACCTAGCTCGATTACGTCGCCAAGACTGTCCACTGTGGCAAATATCCGTTCTTTGAAGTCAGTGACTGGGCGAACACGCAGCGTTAGCTCGGTGCATATACCAAACGCTCCCTCAGCTCCTATGTACAGGCCGGCCAAATCAGGACCGATGCACTGCCTCTTAAATTTCCCTGCACTGGGCCAAGCCGCTGAGCCTGTTTCCACAACATCGCCATTGGGTAACACCATCTCAAGGGTGACAACGTCTTGGTCGCCGTGAAAGCCAAACTTGGCCGTGCTGTATGGTCCGCCTCCAGCCTTCATGACAGAACCTCCAACAGTCATGGCCGGACCCCCGGCTTCACTGCACAGATAGGTCAGCCCTTTCTTCCGCAACTCTTCGTCCATCTTTGCCCAGGTGCAGTTTGGCTGGACAGTCACGGTAAGATCCCTTTCTTCAATTGCAAGCACCTTGTTCATGTGAGCCATGTCCAGTAGGATTCCAGCCTCCTGGGGCAAGAAGGCGTCCCAGTGCGACCCACCACCACCCCGAACATAGACTGGAACATCGTTTTCGTTTGCAATCTTCAGAATCTCTTGTATCTCTTCTCTACTTTCCGGCATGACAACATGAGTTGCAAGCTTTGGTTTTGCTGGGCTCAGGTCCCTGCCATAGGCAATCAAGTCAAAGTCTCTGTCCGTCACACGATCCGACCCGATTGCTTCACTGAGAAGTTTGGTGAGCTTCTTGACGTCAATCATACCATATGCACTCTCACTCTCTGGTGAATCGGCTAACCTAAGAACCGGTTCTTCTACTGCAGGTAAGCGTGCCAATTAAAAACTGTGGTAGCAATCCATCTTTAACAATGGGAACTCTACATATTAAGCCGTTTCAGAAGAAGACTTGGCACGGATGCAAGTCAGGAGCCCTGTTGAAACAGCAACGTCGAACTCTGTGGAAAGTTAGTCTACATTCTATACGATAGACTTTACCGCCCTCACAATGTCTGCTTCTTGGGGTATGACAGCTCCCTCCAAGACGGTACTATGCGGAATCGGTACATCAGGGGCGCAGACTCTCATCACAGGGGCATCAAGATAGTCGAACGCTTCCTCCATTATTGTCATGCCTATTTCAGCCGCAGTGCTTGCGGTCTTGCTTTCCTCCGTGACAACGAGCGCTCTACTGGTCTTCTGTACGCTTCCGATTATCGTCTTAGTATCGATTGGGACCAGTGTCCTTGGGTCCACTATTTCGGCTTCTATCCCTTCCTTGCTCAGCTCAGCTGCTGCCTTGAGAGCCTTGTGGACCATCATCATAGTAGCAACAATAGTCACATCCGCTCCCTCTCTCTTGATCTCGGCCTCCCCAATTGGTATCGTGTAGTCATCTTGAGGCACATGTTGAAGAAGCGTCTGATAGCTCTCTCTCAGTGTCAAAGATCTCTTTGCATAGTAGGCAAGCTTGTGCTCAAGGAATATCACGGGGTTGTCGTCCCTAATAGCGGAAATCATCAGACCCTTGGCATCGTATGGCATAGATGGGGCAACAACCTTCAGGCCAGGGATGTGCATGAAGAACGCTTCCAAGCTCTGAGAGTGCTGAGCTGCTCCGCAGGCAACCGGCCATCTAGAACCACTGGGGCATCTAATCACTGCAGGTACCTTCATGCTCCCTCCAAACATATATCGTGTTTTCGCCAACTGGTTGAGAATCTGATCCATAGCACAGCCAATGAAGTCAACAAACATGATCTCGGCGATTGGTCTCAAACCAGTTATAGCAGATCCCAGAGCGGCCCCGACAATGGCCGCTTCTACCATGGGTGTGTCTTTTACTCGGTCCCCGAACTTCTCACGTAGACCGCTGGTGACTCCGAAGACTCCTCCCCGATCGCCAAAGGACTCCACATCCTCTCCAAATACAACAACAGATGAGTCTCTTTCCATCTCCTGCTCAATTGCCTCACGAATAGCTTCGTTTAGCTGCATCACTCTCTCGGCCATCCTTGACCACCTCAAATGAACAGGTCCTCCAGAGCATCTTTGGGAGGAGGGAACGGGCTTTCTTCAGCGAACTTCACAGACTCCTCAGCTTCCTTCCTGGCCTTTTCATCAATCTCCGCTATGTCGTTCTGTGATAGGACTCCCTGTTCTAGCAACTTCTTCCTGAAATTAGCAATTGGATCTCTCGTTTTCCAAATCTCGAGCTCTTCTTCTGATCTATAATGTCCCACCCCGAAATCCGGGTCCCCAAGCATATGCCCCAGATACCGATAGGT
>CAYFTD010000182.1:0-5040 GCA_964345915.1 uncultured archaeon | reverse complement strand
TATCCCTTGAAAGACGCTGAACTAATCTCCGTGGAAACAATGGAACGTCTTGCTGAGGTTGCTCGCGAAGAGGGAGTATTAGAAGTCACATGGTCTGGTATGACCAAGCGAGAAGACAGTGAGTCAACCGACGCCTGATTTCACGTGGCTGTTGGCCGTGTCAGAAATGGGCTGTTAGCGGCTTTCCTTGGTCAAACCGCAATCCTTTTTGTTGGAATTCGATGAACTTTCGCCGAGGTAGCCGTTTGAAGACCTGGGAGTTCAACTCAAAGGATGACCGCACTATTCTAGTGCGTCACGCGGTGCCCGCAGATGCAACCAATCTGCATCAGGGCTTCAGCGCAGTCATCGAAGAGGGCATCTGGCTACCAACCTTCAACGCCAATAGCAATGTAGCTGATTGGGCCAATTGGATTCAAAGAACTGGTCGTTGTCGTGACATTATGCTCGTCGCAGAGTTGGAGGACAAGTATGTAGGGCACCTTACGCTGCAGACGGAGGAATGGATGGCATCTCAACACGTAGCTCGGCTCGGCATAATCGTAGTTAGAAACCATCGGGGAATAGGAATCGGTCGTGCGCTCATGGAGGCTGCTGAGCTAGCAGGAGTTGATGCCGAATACGAGAAGATAATCCTCAGTACTTTCAAGGACAATGAAATCGCGATATCTCTGTACCACTCAATGGGGTACAGAGAAATTGGCCTTCGTGAGCGACACTTCGCAATGCCCAAAGGCTACGTCGACGAGATTCTATTCGAGAAGCTGATTGCATAGAGAGTTGGAATGCAGACAGCTGCGCTGTTTTGGTTTGATCGACTGAGCTTCTTCTGCCGTCCCTACTGTAGATCCATGTCATCAGTTTCATGTCTGAACAATGTATTTCATGCATCTTGTCCAGCCCGATTTCCTTGTGCCTAAGTTCTATATGGGAGGAATGCAAATAGGCAAGAAGGTAGTTACAAGACTAATCGAGTTATGGTGGTCTGTGGTATGTGGCGCGAGATAGTAGATTACTTTCACGATTCTCCTCAGAGACTGAAGGTAGCACAAGCCATAGTGCGCCATGGGTTCACAATCGAGAAACCTGGCATCATCAAATGTGGCTCCATCCGGATCCCCCTCAAAGCGATAGGCGATGCTCTTGGCATTGACCGGCGTACTGTTCGGGCCACAACGGAAGACATCTGCCAGAACGAGAGACTCTGCCAGTTCTTCGAAAGACTCCAACCAGCGGGGCCTTCTCTTGAGAAAGTCCGAGAGGTTCTCGGATACGGTGTGCTTACAATCTTCGTTGAATCTCCAGAGAATGCAGGAATCCTCTCAGAGGTCACATCAATCATTGCGGGATATGGGATTTCAATAAGACAGGTTCTGGCTGAAGATGTGGAGATCTATCCGGAGCCGTGTCTCAAGGTAATCACTCAGGACCCTCTACCCGGAAGGGTCATCGAAACATTAGCTGGAATCGAGGGCGTCAGTCGAGTCATCATAGACAAGTGACCAGCGCGATGACACATTAGCAACACTGAAAAGGCCTCTCCGGCCGACACGCTGAGGGACTCTGCCATGGACCATACTTCTGAATACCCCCCAGAGGCAACAGAGCAAATCGATGAAGTGCCTCTGGTCGACACAAAAACGGGGATGTATCAGGTATGGATGCTGGCCGTGTCTCTGAGTATTCTGCAGATTGGCTTCGGCTTGATTGTACCAATCTTTCCTTACTACATAACAGAGTTAGGTGTTGGGGGAACTGAACTCGGAGTCCTTGCGGCATCATTTGCCATAACTCGCATCTTGCTAGCCGGGCCTCTTGGTGGAGTTTCCGATAGGATAGGACGAAAGCCAGTCTTGGTAGTTGCGTTGTTGGGCTTCGCCATTGCCAACTTGATCTATGCGTTCGCATACAGCGTCCTAGTGATGATTATCGCTCGCGCACTAGAAGGTGCCATCTCAGCAGGGTTCTATCCTGCAGCCAACGCATTTGTGTCGGACATGACTACACCAGACAACCGAGGAACTGCAATGGGCTATCTTAGTACAGGAAATATGCTCGGGTTTGTCTTTGGTCCGTCTCTCGGCGGTATACTTGCAGAATTCCTGGGAATACGCATGCCATTTGTGATAGCGGCGATTGTGACACTCGTCACCCTTTTACTACTCTATATCTTGGTGAAGGAGCCGCCTCAGCGGACTTCACGTGAGGAATATCAGAAATACAAGGTGCCTCTCCGCGAAGTATTCTCACGTCATTTCGAAGCCTACTCTGTGCTGGGCCTCGCAATGTTCGCCAACATGTTTGCGATCGGAATTCTTGAGGTGGCCTTCATGCTTGATGCCGTACAGAGGTTTGCTTTTAGCCCACTCGAGATTGGCATCTTCTTCGGAGTGCTCGGAGTCATCACTATTGTTGGGAACATTGCCTTCGGCAAGATGTCCGACCGCGTAGGAAGAAAGTGGCTGATTGTCGTGGGTTCGTTTATTGGGGCCTTGTCGCTCTTTATGTTCATGATGGCATCAGATGTTCTTAGCTTCTATCTCGCTGGAGCTGTCTTGGGTGTCGCCATTTCCATGCGAGGCCCTACCATTCAGGCAATGATTGCCGACCTGACTGATCAGAGTGCCTACGGGATTGTAATGGGCGCTTTTGGAGCGGTCAGTAACTCAGCCTATGTAGTGGGACCCTTGCTTGGCGGAGTTCTGTACGACACAAGTGGGGACTCAATATCTAGCTTAGCTATAGCAGGCATTGTTTCAATTGCTGGAGCCACTTTCGCTGGAATCGGACTTCCGGACTATTCGCCAAGTCTGCTTGCCACAGAAGTAGAGGCCCATGATTCACTGGAGTGAAGCTTCTGGTTTCTTGTTGAAGCCTCGAAACTTCTCAAAGGACTTCAGCCGCAACATAGGCAACCACATCTCTGTAATTGCCTGTGACATCACCTGAGTTGGTGTATTTGAGAACTCGGAATTGAGTTGCTCCTCTATCTTTTGCGTAGACCATTGCGGCAGTAATTGGCCCGGCACCACATATGCTCACCCTGTGACCTCTGACAAATTCAATGAACCCCTTTGGGTCCAGGAACTCCAAGTACTCCAATGCTTGGTTATCCTTTTTCTTGGCGCTTTCGGCGGGTTCAAAATGTGTGAAGTCTGAACTGGCTATCACAAGTATGTCCATCTCTTCGGCAAGTCGAGCAATTGTCAGTCCGATTGACTCACAGATCTGATAGGTAGGATCACTGATGCTGATTGGGACGAAGCTGAGATCCTCCCCGAAGATATACTGAAGGAACGGGAGCTGAACCTCTATTGAGTGCTCACTGCTGTGGGCAACACAATCATTCGTCGCATGCTCATTCTCCTCAACAATTGCTGAGCCTAACTCCACGTCATACGGCACGATTCCCATCGGTGTTTCCCAATTGTCATTGCACACTGCAACACGTGCACCGGTTCCGTAGTGGTTGGGGCCAAGGATTACTATATGGTCTGGTTTGCCATCCTCGAAGATTCTCAGGTAACTGTGCGCCGCAGGCATTCCTGAATAGACATATCCGGCGTGAGGTGACACGACTGCTCTAAGCAGTCTCTTTGTTCCAATGTCGCCCTCGGGGAGATTGCCTGGTCCTAGTCCTTCAAGAAAGCAGTTCTTGATTCGTTCTCTGAGAAGCTCGACCTCGCCTTCATAGAATCTTCCGGCTACTACGGGCATTCTAACCATATCTATCCCGAATGCAGTGCAGCACGGTGTGAAAAAAGCCTTTGCTTGCGTAGTGCCTCCTGTCGACTGCTGTTTCAGAGATCCTTATGAGAAGTGTCAATACCTCTTCACTATAGCTTGAGCTGGCGGCTCACCTCGTCAACAATGTCGCCTATCTTCACCTGTACGGTTTCCTTTGTGGACATATTTCTTAGACTGACCTCGCCCTTGTCTAGATCACGTTGACCTATGATGATAACATATCTCGCTTTCTTCGCGTCGGCCTGTTCCAAGAGCTTCTTGAGCGGTCTATCCATGACATCTGCAGACGAAGAAACCCCGGCTCTTGCTAGCTCGCTCTGAACCTTCATTGCATACTTCACCATGTCCTTCTTGATTGGAGCTATGTACACGTCAAGATCACCCTCTAGCTGTTCACCAACTCCGCGGGCGACAAGGACATCAATTAGCCTGTCAATGCCTATTGAGATTCCCGTAGCAGGTGTGGGTGGGCCACCGAACCGTTCTATCAACAAGTCATATCGGCCTCCGCCTCCCAACGAACCCACCTTTGGCACGCCGAGATAGTCGATCTCAAAGACAGGGCCAGTGTAGTAATCAAGCCCTCGCGCAAGGGACATGTCGAACTCGATCAGATTCTCTGCTCCGCTCTCTTTGAAGATCTCGGACATCATCTGCAGCTCTTCCACGCCCTCGGCTCCAATACTGGAGCCCTCCAAGAGTTCTCCAAACTTCTTGAGGACATCAAGGCCTCTGCCTCTCAATTGTATGGCATCGAGCAGGAACTGGCTCTTCTTCTCATCAATGCCTCGGTTCTTTAGCTCTTGCTTGACCCCGTCCTGTCCAATCTTGTCAAGCTTGTCGATTGCTCTGAAACACTCGTAGGCAAGATTGTCCTCAACTCCTGCCTTCTCAGTCATTCCTCTCAGAACTTTGCGGTTGTTGATTCGAATGTTGTAATCGCCACCAAGGACACGTCTTAGATACTCAATAGCTACCAGGACAACCTCAGCATCGGCCGCAGGACTGACTGATCCAATGATGTCGACGTCTGCCTGAGCAAACTCTCTATATCTGCCGGCTTGAGGTCGGTCGTACCTCCAGGCTTTGCCAAGGGCATAGCGCTTGAATGGCTTGGGGAGATGAGGATTTGACGCAACAATCCTTGCGAGAGGCACTGTCAGATCAAACCGCAGGCCAACCTCTCTATTGCCCTTGTCTTTGAACTTGAAGGTTTCAGCCTCCACCTCTTCTCCGCCTTTGGCCGACAGAGTTTCCCGAGGCGCCATGGCCAGTAAGGCAAGAGGTTCATAT
>CAYFTD010000181.1:0-4551 GCA_964345915.1 uncultured archaeon | reverse complement strand
GCTATTGCTGCTGTGACGCGCTTCCCTTTGATTTGGATTATATCTCCAGTTCTGACTCCGAGCTTCTCCATAGACATGGCATCGATTCGTACGATGAATCTGCCAATATCTCTGTGTTCAGCCTCTGTTACTTTCAGAACTATTTCGACCATTGCTCAACAACAACCTCCGGTTCTTGTATCCTGATAATCCAGAAACGGGATGGGTCTTTGGCAACTCGCCAGCATTACCAAGCTTCCCATACTCTGGCTTCCATGAGAGGATATATCTACACCGAGATAATCTCGCAGTGAGCGATTGTTGATTTCAAGTGATTGCCTCGGGTATGTTGTTATAAACCCTGAGTTCTGTTCTTAAACCCCTTATTGGTTCAATATGAACTTACGTCGTAGGGCGCGGTTCCTACATGCGTGAAACTCGTTCTACCTCTACTTGTGAAACACCTTCAAGGGTGCTTATCGCATCCTCAATGTCATCAGTGCCACCCAATGACTCATCGCGAGCGACATTCATCCGAAGTGCTTTGAGGCCGAACGCAACTGGAGTTATCTCGGTTGCCCGCACATCAGTACCCTCTGGTATGACCGTCTTGATGCGCTCAAGCAAATCATCCAGATCCACATCAACGTCTTCCGGCATAACTTTCAACGTAACAACCACTCTTGCCATCACCGATCAGCTCCTTATATTGTCAAGGCCCCTCAAAAGCGCAGTTGGGGCAAGTGTATTTGACAGAGAAACGTCTACAGACCTCGCACCGCCATATCATCAGGTCGCCACAAGACGGACACTGGAACTTCACACTGTCCTCCTGTGGAGAGATTGAGCTGTGGCATGATGTACATCTAATAGCTCTCATGTTGGACAAGTTACCACCAGAAGCATTTCACACGGGATGCGTTTCAATGGGCCACTTGTGTGTTATTATAAACCTGTCGAAGCGTATATTCCGGAAGTCTTCCCAATCGTGTGTAGATTAAGTCAATGATGCTCAATTCATATATGCATGGACTGGGAGAATGACATAGACATCAGTCAGGAGTGGAATTCATGGGCACCAAACTAGGTGACATAATGAACACAGATGCGATAACCCTGCGGGAACTCAGTGGTCGTGCAATCGCCATCGATGCTTTCAATACCATCTACGCGTTCCTTGCTAGTATTAGACAGCCTGATGGCACGCCCCTTAAGGACAACAAGGGTCGTATCACCAGTCACCTCTCCGGACTCTTCTACAGGAATCTAAACCTCCTCGAGCACGGAATAAACCCCGTCTACGTGTTTGATGGCGAAGCACCTACCCTGAAGGCTGCAGAAGTCGAGCGCAGGCAGGAGATTCGGGAGGCTGCAAGAAAGGAGTGGGTACGTGCAAAAGAGGAAGGAAGGATTGAAGACGCAAGAAGGGCAGCCCAGGCCAGCTCAAGACTGACCACACCAATGGTTGAGGATAGCAAGAAGCTCTTGACTGCCCTAGGGATTCCCGTGGTTCAGGCGCCGTCTGAGGGCGAAGCTCTTGCCGCTCAGATGACTCGATCCAACATTGTGTGGGCCAGTGCGAGCCAAGACAATGACTCATTGCTCTACAACTGTCCGCGAATGATTCGTAACCTGTCAATATCAGGGCGTCGCAGGGTTTCCCGTTCCAAGACCTACAAGACGATACATCCTGAGATCATTGATTTGGACTTGAACCTAAAGCTGATGGACATAACGAGAGAGCAGCTCATAGATATTGCAATTCTCGTTGGAACTGACTACAACGAGAAGCTAGAGGGTGTTGGTGCCAAGACAGCATTGAAGTGGATCAAGAAGCATGGTAGTCTGGAGAAGGTGGAAGCTGAGAGAGGAATCACACTTGATTTCCCCTATCCTGAAATACGAAAGATCTTCTTGGACCCCCCGAAGGTTGAACTTCAGGAACCCAAGTGGTCTGACCCACAAGATGAGGACCTGAAACGAATCCTCTGTTCAGAACATGATTTCAGTCCGAATAGAGTTGAGAAATCACTAGAGCGACTTCATTCGGCGCTTGAGGAGGTCAGAGGGTCCACACAGCAGAGCTCTCTCACAGATTTCTTCTGAATTGAATGATGGATTCAGACTCCGAGAATGATAAATACCAAGGCGGAAACAGAACTACTGTAATAGGTGAAGCACACGCATGCAAGAGAGGATAACGGCAGTTCGTGCGTCAATAGCTGACATAATCAATGGGACATACCAAGATGAAAACGGCCCTCATGTCGTTTCTCCACACGGAGTAGAGCTCAGAAGAGTTGCTCTCGTGGGATTCGTCGTAGGCCAGTACTCCGGGCAGGGTTTCGCCAGCATAACAATAGATGACGGAACGGAAACAATAAGGGCGAAGGCGTGGGGTGGAGAGGCCAGCTCGCTGGAGAAGATTGAACAGGACATTCTAGCACTTATTGTCGGTAAGGTGCGGGAGTACGAAGGAGAGGTCTATCTCATACCGGAGATTGTGCGCGAGCTCGACAATCCGAACTACATATCCGTTCACCAGCTGGAGAGATACATTGCCATGCTTACAAGGAGCGGAGTTAGCCCCTCTGTGACTTCCGACCTAGAAGACTTCTTCCCTGAGTCGCCTCCACCGAAGCCTCCAGACAAGGAAAAGCATGGAGGAGCAGGATCTACAAGCAAGATCTACAGGCAGATAATGCAGTTCATTGAGAACCACGCGGACAAAGATGGTGTTCCAATTGATGATATAGTTGGATTCTTTGAGGAACACGGCCATGATCGCACAGATATCCAGTTGAAGGTACTGGACTTGCAAGGGCAAGGAAAGATACTGGAAGTCAGTGTCGGTGTCTACAGGCCGGCTGATGCATGATTGAATCGTCGCGGTTCACCGAACGACAGCTTAATAGCGAATATGGAGTGGGTTCACATATGGACGACTACGATAGTCTACTGGACAGAGCAAGATCACAAGTTCCCGAAGACGCGTTCAAGCGGTCCGGAGAGCGATTCAACGTTCCTAATGTGCAGCTAATGGTCCAGGGCAATAGGAGTTTCTGGCAGAACTTCCAAGAGATAATCACTATCCTGAATCGGCCAGGGAAGGAAGTGCTGAAGTACGTGGCAGGACAGCTAGCTACTGCTGGGAACATTGAAGGGAGCAATGCGATATTCAACGGCAAGTTCACCCCGGAGCAAGTTGATGTTTTCTTGAATCGGTACATCGAGTCCTACGTGATCTGTCCCGTCTGTACTCGTCCTGATACAAGCATGGCAAAGGAAGGAAACGCATACTATCTCGTATGTTTAGCCTGCGGTGCCCGCACCTCTGTGAGGCCAGTGTAGGAGGCCGAGTAATTGGTCAGTGTGTACTTGCGAGTTCGTGAAACTCATGATGGCCACTATCTTGTCGCTATGTGTGACAAAGGCCTCCTTGGAAAGACACTGGTGGAAGGAAAATTGAAGTTCAAGGTGTCAAAGGATTTCTACGGAGAGGAGCTTGCCGACGTAAAGATCTGTGTAGAACACCTCAATAGAGCCACTATTGCCAATATGGTTGGATCGACAAGCGTGGAGGCTGCGATTAATGCGGGCTTCGTACATGAGCAGGCTGTGGGCTTCATTGAGGGTCATCCGCATGCACAATGGGTGAAACTCTAGACAGACCAAGAATCTGACACTAGGAAAAAGCGTATAATCCAACCACGTTTTAAGCAGACCGTGAAGATGAGAACAGTTGATGAAATTGACAGCTCCCTGTTATGAGTGTGGAAAGAAGGCCATAGTGGAAGGTCTCTGTGCCAACTGCTACGAGAAGGCACATCCACTCATTCAGATTAGTACTCCACTGACTCTCTACTCTTGCAAGAGGTGCGACGCAGTTAAGACCCCGGGGGGCTGGACGCCAATCACCGAGGACCTACACGATCCAATCCAGACGAATCTGCATCAGGTTCGTATTGCACTGGACCATGATGTACAGCGATTCAAGGACAAAGTCCACATTGACTTCACAGAGGAGAAGCGGCTGGACAGAGTCCTTCACATCTCTGTTTCTGCATCTGGTAAGTCCCATGAGTCAATCCCTGATCACACAGAGAGCTATCCAGTAGAAGTTAGGATGAAGTATGGCACGTGTGACACATGCTCAATGATGAGCGGTGGCTATCATGAGGCGATTCTCCAAGTTCGTGCAGACGGCCGTGAAATCAGTGAACCTGAAGAAGAGGAGATAATGTCAATCCTCACCGAAATGACTGTTGCTGAGTATGGGAAGGACGTCAAAGCATACGTTTCAGAAACAAGCAAAGACAAACATGGACTCGATTTCAAAATAGGCTCCGAACATCTGAGTCGTCGAATTGCTGACGAGCTCGAATCAAGATACCTGGCTCAGCGAAAGGAGAACTACAAGCTCATTGGACAAGATCGTGGCGGCAAGAGGAAATATCGAGTCACCATCCTCATCAGGCTACAGAGATTCACCAAGGGTGATTTTGTCCGAGTAGGTGACGTACCTTGCCAAGTCGTTTCAATGGGCAAGAGTGGACTCACCTGCTATGATCT
>CAYFTD010000180.1:0-6659 GCA_964345915.1 uncultured archaeon | reverse complement strand
GTCGCCCCAAGCAAGAATCATACCAAGCTAGACTACCGACCCGTGACTTGGTTTCGTTGACTGGCGTCAAGATAAAGATTGTTGCACGAACAACTCTTGGAACACGTGTTCTATTGATTAATATGTTTGCGTGATTATAGGCCTAGACTTATCTGTCGCGATTTGCAGGAGTCGATGTTACAGGGCCTGAACTAACGGTTGTCGTCATTGGGTGATAGTTTGCCTACAGATCTGTTATTTCATGAAATGTTCACCAAGCATGTGATGTCACCGGGGCATCCCGAAAGGCCTGAACGTCTAACCACTTCCTTGAGGTACATCGAAAACACAGGACTCCTTGAAGAATCAAAGGTCAACTTGGTTGAGCCGCAGAAGGCCAGTTTGAATTCGATATATCCACTTCATAGCAAGGACTACCTCGAACAGGTGAGAATGAAGTCTGAGAGTGGAGGCGGATACTTCACATTAGACACTTCAGTCAACAGATACACCTACGAGGCTGCATTGTTGGCTGCAGGTGCGGGCATTATGGCCATGGACAGGTTGATGGAAAATGTCTGTGAGAACGCCTACGTCTTATGCCGCCCGCCGGGGCATCACGCCGAGTATGATAGGGCATTCGGATTCTGTTTTGTCAATTCAATCGCCGTGGCCGCACAACATCTCATTCAGAAACATGATTTGGAACGAATCTTGATTGTAGACTATGATGCTCATCACGGGAATGGGACTCAGAATGCATTCTACTCAAGCAAGCAGGTACTCTACATTGGTCTTCATCAGGATGGCCGCACACTATTCCCAGGGTCTGGATTCCCTGATGAGATTGGCACTGAAGAAGGGAAAGGCTTCAACGTGAATCTAGCGATGTATCCCGGGGCAGGGGACAAATCCTACAAGATGGCATTCGACGAAGTTGTCATGCAGATTAGTGAGTCATTTGCACCCGAGTTTGTACTCGTATCGACAGGATTCGATGGTCACTTTGATGATCCGCTAACTGTGCTTGGACTTACCACTTCTGGGATTGCGGTGATGAATTCGTACCTGAATGGAATTGCCAAGAAGCATTGCAAAGGAAGAATTGCTTTCTTCTTGGAGGGGGGCTATGAACTTGACACTGTCGGGAGAGGCTCTCAGAACATTGTGGAGGAGCTTTCCAGTTCTGAGATTACAGCTTATGGAGACACTCATGTCGAGAGCCAGAGTTGCACTGAATACACAGAAACTCTCATCGATAAGGTGAAGAGTAGTTTGAAAGGGATCCATTTCTAGTCGTCTTTTGGCTCAAAGTCCTCGAGAAGTGTCTGAATGGAATAGGAGAACTCTTCATCTGATTCGAGTACGCTCCTTTGATTAGATTTGACGTCCATGCCAAGCTGTCGCTTTATTGACCCGGCCAAGGCAGTTCCAATGGTAGGAACAACGGCGATTCTTTCAAGAGGTGCCTGATACAGGTCTGTGAGACTCTTCAGCCCATGGCTGTAGAGCATTCTGCCTCGAACTCGGCCAACTCCTCGTAATCTGACGAGCTCTAGAAGTTCTGACTTTGCGCCATATCTGAGCCTAGAACGAAGATTATGAAGAGCTGGAATGTGTTGGCTAGCTCCCACTATTCTGGCAACCTCGGATGCTGAGTATACCAACCATCTTGCTGTCTGAACATATCGATGAACATCACCCATCCCAACATTGTACCTTTCAGTGATGTTTCTTTCAGGGACTTCAGATATCCAATCCTCAAGAAGTCTGGCCGTCTTCACCTCAGCTAGGTATCTAGCATACTCTTCTAGTTCGTCCCACTCAGGAGGATCAATCAGAAGATCTCCTTTGTTGTCATCGACAAGAATCTCATACTCCTCAAAGTCCCCACGTGTAAGATAGGCTATCGGTTGGTCGGGAGAATGACACACAACATGTAGGACTCCTAGAACGGAAGCCATTTTGGCCTTGGTAAGTGAATCGCGAAACAGCATTGCGGTAGAGGGCTCAATGTAGAGCCGAGATGTTCTGTGGCCCAGAGGAGTAGCAGTGTAGCCGGAGTCGTTACATTCGATCAATCTTCCCTCTTCTAGAAACGTGAGCGCCGAGGAGATGTGGTGACCTATGTCGTCACTGTCAAACTGTGATGAAAACAGCGTACCATCAATCAGATGGTCGATTTCTTCTCGGTTTTGCGTCATGTCTGTTGCAATAGAAGATAGGATGTGAGAACGAAGTGCTGACGGCGATGCAAGCTTCGAAGTAATATTCTCGGGTTCTGACAACAGATATTCGTCCATAAGGAAGTCTTGCTCCTGATCTGACCGAGCAATCAGGATTGCCTCTCCATATTCATCGTACTTTGGTCGTCCAGCTCTTCCGGCCATCTGTTTGTACTCAAGAACAGGAATTGGGTAGTTACCTCTGCCCGCTTCGAATCGCCGGTAGTCACGGACCACGACCCGCCTCGCTGGGAGGTTTACTCCTGCCGCAAGAGTAGGTGTAGCCACGACAACCTTCAGCAGATTCTCTTTGAAATAGTCTTCAACGAGTGCGCGTTCAGTATTGTCAAGACCAGCATGATGAAAGGCCGTCCCGGCCATGAGGAGTCTTGCAAGTGTCTTTGATGCCTCGGGAACTGATGGTTTCGCAACGGTTCTCTTGGCGGCGTTGGCCAATTGGTCTTGTACGTCTTTTGTGAGATAACTACGCGTGGATTGTGCAACTCTCTTTGCCACAGCGACTGTAGAACGTCGACTTGACACAAAGACCAAGGCCTGTCCTCCCTCGTCCAGGATGTCGCAGATGGCATCTACAACTACCTCTCGCCTCTTTCTAGTAATGGATCTTGATGTTCCATCGTCGCTGAAGGTGATCTGATTGTCTAATAGTACTCCTTCTCTGAGTGGTACAGGTCTCCATGTGCTCTTCACAAGCTCTGCATTCAACCATTCTGCAACCTCGTTGGCATTGGAGATTGTGGCACTAAGGGCCACAAGTTGAACATCTGGAAGAATCTGTGCCATCTTTGCAATTACCATTTCAAGTGTTGGTCCACGCTTTGAGTCGTTCACTAGGTGAACTTCATCAACTATGACGATGCCTACTTCGTCTAACCACTCGGCTTTATGGCGTATTAGGGAGTCTGCCCTCTCTGTTGTCAATACTATGATGTCGGCTTCTCTTAGCTTTGTCCCGGGCGAATCGTAGTCCCCCACAGACATTGCCACTGTTATACCCAGTGCTTCATACTTCCTGAAGTCTAAGTACTTCTCTCTTGCAAGAGATCTCAATGGGACAAGATAGAGTGCCTTGCCCCGACCATCGAGTATCGTCTTGAGTATACAGATTTCGGCCACAAGCGTCTTGCCAGCACTCGTGGGAACGGCCAGGACTAGATTCTCTCCTTCTAGAACAGCAGTGTTGAAGGCCTCCTCTTGTGGAGGGAATAGGCTGGAGATTCCAGTATCCTGAAGTAACCTGATTATTCTCTTGTTGATTGAGAGTTCATCAAGTTGCGTTGCATTCAACTCCGTTGCTGCTAATATAGGAGGCAGTTCTTAGCTCTGTGAATGTCGTATCTTTCCCTCGCGCGGGCTGTATAGGATTCCTTCGGCTAAGAGCTTCTTGATCACTTCTTCTGCCCTCTCTCGCGGGAGACCCATGGCAACAGCTCTCTGAATTAGTGCCTCTTCACTCACAGTTGAGGTGCCCTCCGCCTCCATGTCCCTAATGGCTTTGATAATGATATCGGATGAGCTTCGCTGTGATGCACTCATCTTTGAAACAAGACTATCAATATCGATCTTCCCTGTTATACGATCGAGTGCAACCATGCGTAATGATTCCTCCATTAGGCGTATCGCAGACTGTGCATCCTCTTTTGTGGCCTCGTTTCTGAGAGCCATTCTTGCTCTTGCCTCCGCCAGGCGGACAAGAGACTCCAACTGTCGGGCAGTGATTGGAACTGGGGCACCCCCTTCTGCACTCTTTCTGAGGTCAACATAGAAGTTCTCAATCACCTCAGCCGCATCGGGAGTCAGTTTCGGGGTAATCTCCAGTTTGTTAGCATAGCGTATGTAGTTCTTCAACAGCTCTTGAGGGATCGGTGGGATTTCGTCCTCCCTCTGAGTAGGCTTCGCTTGGAGCATGTTCAGTATGAACCTTGCTAGTTCTCGATCTCTCGTGGCTTCGACTGTGTCAACCATAATCCAAACTAAATCAAACCTTGACAGTATCGTGAACGGCAACTTGATGTTGTCCTGTACAGAGAGTGAAGACTCATATCGACCGAGTGTCGGATTTGCAGCAGCTAGTATCGAGGTTCTTGCATTCAAGGTTGCTACAATGCCTGCTTTGGCTATGCTTACGGTGTGTTGTTCCATAGCTTCGTGGATAGCTGTACGGTCATTAGGGTCCATCTTGTCAAACTCATCGATGCATGCGATGCCTTGGTCGGCTAGGACAAGTGCCCCAGCCTCAAGCGTCATAGCTCCCGTTTCTGGCTCATGAACCACTGCTGCAGTCAGTCCCGCAGCGGTGGTGCCTTTCCCTGAGGTATACAGGCCTCTAGATGCAAGACCAGCCACGAACTTGAGTATCTGACTCTTGCCGGTCCCCGGATCACCAATCATGAGAATGTTTGAACGGCCTCTCATCTGAGTGCCACCAGGAAGCGGCTTGTCTACACCCCCAAAGAGTAAGAGAGCTATGGACTCCTTGATTTGGTCGTGTCCTTGAATCGAGGGAGCAATTGACCTATAGATTCTCTCGTGAACGTAGGGGTCTTCAGACAGCTTTATGATTTCCTTTTCGTCCTCTTCGGAGATCTCAAGCTGCTCGTATTCCTTCTCGGCGATTTCGACCCCGTTTGCTTCTATGAATACATTGAATGTTGCGAGTTTCCCTCCACGACGTGAGAAATCCGGAGTGGTCTGTAACAGACCGGTGATTCTAACCATATCTCCTGGTCTTGATATATCAACTATGTCGCCCTTCAATACGACGTCAACTGAACGAGGCATCTGCCCAGCAGGCAGTTCCTCAGGAGACTCCTGTATTCGCACCTTCTGCCAGTCTATGAACCGGGATTTCTCAAGGAGCAGTCTCATTGGGGTCTTCTTGCCACAAGTTGGGCATTGAGGTGGCTCGGTGTATCTCCCTTCTTCTTGTTCTTGAGGTATCTCTGCCATGCATACTCGACAGAGGAATGTCGCGTTTACAAGAAGCGGCTTGACCTCGCTTGCTCGCATCATTATGCCATCAATACGAATCAGACGACCGATGTGTTTGGACCTAATGTATCTTAGTTTCACACGCTCGGTGTAGTTGATGATTCGAATCCTCAGGGCGTCCTCTCCAATATCACGGACTAGCTCTTCATTCTCGATCTTCAAGATTGAGATCAAGCCGTTATCGGCCATCCTAAGGAATGATTGTGGATCCTCGAAAGCTAGTGCCGTGAAGACGTTGTTGAAACTAGTCAAATCTTGGAAGTCCACTACAAGGGATGACTCGTCGCTGGACATCTGCTGTATGCGTGACCAATAGATCAGCTTCCCTTGCTCGTCCCTGTATGTTCGCAGGAATTCCTCGAATTGTTCCTGCTCAGACTCATTCTCTATTGTCATGGTGTTCCTGAACACCCCAGGTCCAATCTGCAAGATGTGTGACTCAGCGAGCCTGTGAGAGGTTCCTCTGCTACTGGTCAGAATCTCACACTTTTCCTTTCGGGTTGGATATTAAAACCCGCTCTCGTTTCTTACGAGTATGCCTTTTTAACTCTGCCAAGGTGGGGCTTGCCTATATTGGAGTCAAGACAGTCTGCAAAGCAATCGCTGTTTCTCGTAGTCTACTCCGTCACTATTTCGCGCCAAGCAGACATTAGCATACCGAGTTCATCACAGAGCCACCTTTCTTCCAGTGTCATGTGCCTGCGCTTGTCCTGATTACCACCAGACTTTGCCACACGTATGACCTTGGACAGACGAGTTTGAATCAGAATCTCTAGCATTCGTCGTGTCTTCTCTATCTCATCATGTCTACGAGGATCTAGGGATGTCTTGTCACCTTCCAGTCGATGCATCTTTCGACTAAGTGCGGAGTAAAGGAATGGAGGAAACGTTTGTAGTTTGTGAGGATCTCTTTGTTCGGCATTGTAGAGGTTTTGTAGTCGCCTGAGAGATTCATATGCCTCTGAAGGATCAATGTCCACTATGTCGTGCATCATGAACGTTTCTAATGCCCAATTGGGTAGATCCGTTCTCACTCCAGCCTTGAACGGGCCCATCTTCTGATCACCAACTTTGATTTCCGGAACATCCTCACGGAAAGTGCACGGACGTGTTTCGTTCAGGAACTGCATTCTGAAACGATTTCTGGCTTCCTCCGTAGTGCTTCGAACTATCATTGTCTTCACATGCTTCTTTCAAGTTTAGAGGGGCCCATAAAGCCCTTGTTCTTCTGCCAAGTCACTGGTGCCTAGGTTGAGAACCATGATTCTCTGAACTGCCAAAGTGAATGTGTTTACATGGGTCTATACGTGTATGGAGAGGTGAATGCTCCGGAGAATCTATTAAGGGCACTAGAAACGTGTCTCTTATCACCTGAGGGACACACAAACTCCAGGCATATGAGATGGGATGGAAGATTCGAATGGATTTAGAACTCTGGACCGA
>CAYFTD010000179.1:0-7479 GCA_964345915.1 uncultured archaeon | reverse complement strand
GTTGACATGAGAGATGTTGAAGGTCTGGATATCATCCCACCGAACCCCTATTGGAACGAATATCCAGCAATCAACATATCTCATGCAGGCTATCCTGAGAGCTGGTCTATACTGCAGCCTTGGACCCAGAACCAGTCCTTATTCATTGGTCTAGGAAGTCACACATATGCCGGGGGCATGTACTGTTGGCGAAATCGGACCATGAACACTCAATTCGTCGACAGCTTCTTGGTAGATGACGGATGGCGCACCCACTTGCAGATTAGATTTCATCTAATTCGAGTCGACATGGTGGTCAGTCCGGAGATTCCTTGGATTACTATCTATCTCATTTGGGAAGAACAAAAGCCAATGCTGGGCTATGCGGAGGGATACTCTAGATACGAACGCCTTTCACCTCCATTTCCGAAGTATCTTTACATTACTCCAGGAGAGGGTGTACTGCGCATGTCGATATCCTATCAAGCGCGCAGAACGGATGACTATGATTACGCATCGACAAATATCACAGTCACTGATACCGATCACCTGCAGACAACAATCCAACTTCCCTACTTTCCGTGTTTAGGCCTAGCACTCAGTCCTGGGGAGGTAGTACTCATTTTTGTCGGACTGGCAATGGTCTTAGGCACAATAGTGAGTCTTTGGCGGGGTGGAAGTAGGCTGAGTCTTCATGCAATCTGCGCAGACCCTAGATTCTGGCCATTGATGTTACTTGCGTTGAGTGCAGTCGTGCCGTGGTACCATTCTCAGACCATTCTCGGTGTATTCCCCAAAGATTCCACGATTAACCGCGACGTGCTTCCTCCACTAGCTATCGGCATTGAATGGACTCACGGTAGTCTGGGCTTTCCAGTGTACAACCCATCCTTTCTGGTTGAGATACTTCCGAGAATCCTTCTTTTCTGGCTTCCATTGAAGGCTGGGTTCTCCACAGTCGGAAAATCAGACAAATGGAGCTTTGACCGACTTCTCGGTTTCTGTATTCTCTCCATGGTAATGATGGCATTTCTTGTCTTTGCCTTCACTCCGATTCTACTGTTGCCGGCACCCGGACTCATTCTGGTGTTCACCGCACCGCTGCTCTGGGTCGGAGAGCTATTCATTTATCGCTGGTATCGAGTGAAGAGGAATCAATGAGGAAGTATGGTGATGTCGTCTTTCTTCAGAAGGCAGAGGAAGCTGCCTATTGTCTTTCAGCTTGGCGAAACGACATGGAAGGTATTCATGCTGCTCCTAAGTGTCAGGCGGCCTGTGGGTCCAAGGGAGCTTTCCAAACGCCTGAATCTTAGTAGTCCAAGCGTTGGGTTATATCACCTAGAGAAGCTTGCGAATAATGACCTGACGGTGAAGAATAGCGAAGGGGAGTATGAAGTGAACCCAAAAGCGGATCTAGGATTCCTAGAGAACTATTTGTTCTTTGAGCATGGAGCCATTCCACGGATTACTTTCTATGCCTCTTTCATGACGGGTCTGCTGATCCTCTACGTAATCACAACACCATTTGACTTCGGTGCTCACAATGTGTTCGCACTGGTAACTGGAATGTCTGCAGCCTTGTTTCTCTGGGTGGAAGTATTCAGGCACTACCAATCACTCACCTAAACAGCTGCGCGCAAACCGTTATGTCCTCTTGCGGCCCTCCTCCCCAATGGTCATCAACCTAGTTCCCGTATTATCTCCGTTTTCACGTGACGAAATAACCGACAATGGTCTTGACCAGATTCGGACGCCCGGTCTGAAGATTTTGGAAAGAGCCAAGTTATTAGAGGAGTCCACGAAAGATAGTTAGCTTGCTGGACCGTACAACTACGTTCTGTTAGGAATTGGTGCTATCTAGAACCTAGATACCGAGTTCGTCACAAAGTCCGAACTGAAGGCTCCACTCGCAACGTGTAGTCTACTAGCATCACATAGCATTCCCAAAAAGAAGAGTACTCTCACACAATATGTAGGCCCAATATCACCAAAGCTAGCGCAAACGAAGCCCAGTAAAGCAGATTGGATACAACTCCCAACATAACAGGCCTCCGACCACCCACCATTCGAGTATTCAAATACCCGGTGGAGAGTGTGGTAATCAACAGAAACGACAAGAGCGGAGTAATGGCCACAACATCAATGGCGCCAGGAATGAGGATTGGACCCTCACTGAGTAGTTCACCAATGTATAGAAAGGGCGACAATGCCGTGAGAAGCCCAAGTACAGCCGAACTCGTTAGACTTAGGAGATAGACTTTGAGCCTCTGAGCCGCGATTATGGATTCACGTTCTTTGGCTACTGCAGATCTCTGTACTAGCCTTGCCGCAATGCGTGCAATTCTTTCACCAGCCGCAATCGCCGAAGCTTCGCACATTATAGGGATCATCTCAAGCATATTGGAAACACGTTGACCCTTCGCAATTCCGGCAGATATAGACAAAGCCTCCTTTGTGCTACTTCCCCCCCAATAGATGGAATTGATTGCAGGATCGATAAGTTGTTGGACCTCTGAACTTGCGTCATTGCGAACTTCCGTGATGGCTACCTCCAGAGTATCACCAGATCTGAGACGCTCCCCCAAAAGTATCAAGAAGTTCAGAAACTCATCGTATTCTTCAACAATCTCAAGCTGAGATGGTTGAAAGACGCCAGTCTCATTCGGCCTGTCGAAATAGGTGGAGAACTGACTGGTAAATCTATTCTTCAAGAGAAGGTTCATCCCAAGAAAGAGAGGCACCAACAGCAGCACCATGGGATTCGTAGCATATCCCGAAAGAGAAACGGCAAGAGTCAACATTATCGGAACATAGGTTGCCAGAGCAGCCACGACAAGAAGCCTGCTCTCAAGCTCGAGATTTTTCTGCCGCAGGGTCATATCTGCTTCGAACGACTCGCCGGAGAGGAGATCAAGTAACTCGGTCTTCTGTTCAAGAGCTGATAAGATACCGGTTATGTATCTCCTGAGATCATCCGAGGGCTGGTTCTTTGCGAATTCCGATAGGCAGGTTTCCGGGGGCACTCCTTCATTGATTCTGAGATTCATCATTTGAAAGATGGGCGATCGGTGGGGATGTCCAGACTGAGCGACTATCTCGATTGCATCAAAGATTGTTCCATCGGCCTGAAACACCAGAACGAATTGCTCGAAGACTAAGTCAGCCTCTTCAGATAGACCGAGTCTATAGCTATTTGTCTTGTTGACGGGGTAAGCAACCACAGCGTAGTAAGAAATGATAGACATGAGCGCAGCAAGAGGGACAGCCACGACAAAGTGAACTTGCAGAAACAACAGTAACACGAGAATTCCCAGAATCATTCCGAAGGAGGTCGAATATGCGGCTGCTACCACTCCCTGAACAGTGACGTGCATGAAAGGTTCTAGAAACTTGACAGCTCTGGATAGTTCTTTGTCTTCTCTTCTAGACCCAAGGTTTGAGAAGACGGGAATCTTCGAACTGATCCTGCAAAGTTGCTCATAGAACACCTTTCAAGTCCTCTACTAGCTAGGCATCTGTTCATCTCTTAAATTGCCCGTTGATAGTGGAAGACTAAAGAAAGGAAGCTGGGACCTTCGTAGCCATTAGGAGGCTCGGAGGTCCCGGATTCGTGATATGAACTACCTTCGCCGAACCAATATGACAACGCCAGCTACTCCGACGCCAAGAACCAATAGGAAGAACAAGCCGCCTCCTGCCTCCCCGGCCAAGTTGGTGTATGCTACGTAGACAGGATCCTGTTCTACACGCAGACCGTTCCACTCCGGGAACGTAACCGCGTACCACCACTGGCTGTTGTGGAAGGCTGTTCCGGCATTTGTCGCCAACTGCAGGGGACTATTATACAGATTTCTTGCGCGGGCAGACAGACCATAGGCCATGTGAGCAAAGAGCCACGCCGACAACGGAGCCTGCCATGCAATAAGGACAAAATCGCTCGCCCTTGCACCCAAGAAGGTATTGAGTGCCGTTTCAGAGGGGGACACAGTTGTCCTTGGATCTGTCGACTCATTGATTAGGGCATACTCCCGACCAAGTCCAATGTCGAATGCACGCTCGTCATCGTCACCGATCTTGATTGATATGTCATCATCAAGAGGAGTCGTGGAGGTCGGTGGAGTGACTGTGTTTCCGTCGGTTGCTCGTGTGACAGTATACCTTGAGGTGAAGATTGACAGATAGTGAACTGCTGAGATTTCCATAGTGTCGACTATCAGTTCCGAGGGATCAGCCGGGAATATCCCCAGCACTCTAGCAGCACTGACCTGTCCTATCGTGTAGAGCGTTTCCGCATGAACTGCTCCTGTATCATCTACAACGATATCATACTGGATGACAATTTCACTAATGAGCACAGTGAGTATTGGCCAAATCAGCGTATTCAGAAACTCTGACTCGTTCGCTGCTACAATCCTTGCCGGCATGTTCGAGTACCGCATGCCGAAGCGATAATGGTTATCACCTAGCTTTGTTGCAGGAATTGGCTCCACAGCTGGAGTGACTTCCGGCCATGGATTGGCGTTGGCAACAGGCACTACATACCAGGCTGGTTCATTGCCTACGTCAGGCAGATTGTTGGAACCATAGGTTTCGTTGTGTACTAGTAGGAATGCGAAGATTGCACCAATGAAGACCTCCTTGTTGCCGGGAGTCTTGTAGTGCATTCCGAAGAGCTGGTATGGGACAACTAGCTGATCTCCTCCAGCGGTGTTTATTTCGTTGAAAGCTATCAAGAAAGCCGAGAACTCTCCAACTCCAACATATGATGTCGTCAAGGTTGCATTGTCAGCTCCGGATTCAACGAAGATCGAGCTGTTTGTCCAATACTCTTCGTCGAAGGTGTGGCCGAAGACTGCAATCTCATCTCCTGCTTGCCATGCCAGTGCACTTGGCATGAGCGCTATGGGCAAGAGTAGCAGTCCGACGACCCAAAGCGTGAAGAAGCGAGTCTTGTGGTCGCGCATCTTATATCTCCAAACATAAATACTTAGTATATATTTAAAGACAATACTGTGATGGATAGGAAATCTTTCGCACTGGCTGTTAATCAAAGAAGTCAGTCACTCTGGTCTGAGTTGTGTACTCCTCGTAGAGTTTGCTCACCTTCAACCAACGATCTATGGGATTCCTGAGCTGACTGCCAATCTCAGCAATAGCTTCTCCCAGAGTAGAGAATCTCTTGCCCCTGTTTGCCAAAGCCCTTCTAGCAATCTCCCTGAAACGCCACACCCCCAAGGGCACCCATTTCTGGGGGTCAATCTCCATAAAGACGATAACTCCCGCTTGCTTCCGTATGTCGACAAGATACTCTAGAGCCGGCAGCCGTGTGGCGTAGTAGGCACCGACGACAGAGCTGGCATAGTCCTTTCTTCCCTTGAACCATTCATGGTCCGAAATGATTGGAGGATTGAGCCCTCCGAGCCAGCACTCAAGGGCTTCAAATTGCCACCCACCTGGCAGGAAGAGCAATGTGACAGTATTTCCCAATGCATGGTCCGAATGGACAACGAAGTCATTGAGCCAAGGGTAGCCCAAGACCTTCTTGTGAAGATCTTTCCCAATGATGTCGTCGACGGCAGTAATGCTCCACTTGGTAGGGACGAGCCGTCTCTTCTTCTTTTCTCCTAGGAGTCCGACAGAGAGCAGACGAGTCACTTGTTGTTGATGTATTCCTTCATTGAACATCTCCATGATACCGCCGACAGCCTTCAGGTCCGTGTCAGAGGTCACCCTGTCAACAGTCCGAGGCACCTTTGGATTGTCCTCTAGTACAAACAGCTCTAAAGGTGCAGAAGGTCCGATTGGCAGAGTGACATCCGAGAATATCTTGGTGAAGCGAGGCCTCTTGAGAAGGGTTGCCTCCGAAGAAGTTGGAGATTCAGACAGAGCTAGTGTCTGAGTTTCAGTCAGGAGCCTTGGAGGGTCCGCAGCAGCCTCAACCGGGATTGACTTCTTTGTCCTAACAAGACTGAAGCGAAATGAGAGAATCTCATCGATGGTCCGGTCCAACCAGAAATCTGGTCGCTCCATGATGGCGGCGGCATCTCCTGATACTGGTGGAACAAGTGGACCTGCGAGTACCTTTGGATATCCGTATTCTCCAACGAAGACAGATGGCGGCGATGAGCCTGTCAGGTCAAGTCCTGTCACCGCCCCCTCAATGTCACTCAATGCCCGAGCCCGCATAACAAGTGGACAAGGTTTGACTCCACAGAGGGCTCTGTGACCCATGCACCTAGAACAGACTCGTTCATCATAGGACTGCTGTCTTACTCTCGTCGGAGTCTTCTCGAGACGCATCTGGGCCAACATGTCTACCTCTATTGGCATCCTACACTGTAGTGACTTTCGTGATTCTGTTGTTGCACTGAACGCACTTAGACCTCTCGGAGAGGACACCGAGACTATATCATGTTCTCTCGTAGAACACGAGCTAGACATGTCCACCCGAAGAGAAACAATCTCAGAGCTTTTAGAAGAAACCGAGATTCCCATGACGGCGCAAGAGATATGCAACATACTCGGAATCAAGAATAGAGCATTAGTCTATGAGGACATCAAACACATCTCTCTCTCGGTCAGGAATCGAGGGAAACAATTGATCATACAGCCTGCAAGTTGCGGGAAGTGTAGCTACGTGTTTGCAGATCGGAAGAAGATTAGGAAACCTTCGAAGTGTCCCAAATGCCGCTCGCAGTGGATACTCCAACCAGCCTATTTGATTCGTGACGTGAAGTAGCCTAATCATCATCAAACCTGTGAATTCGCATAGCATCCGTACCTTGGCGTTTGATGCTTGTTACCCTGGTTACAACGAAGTCGGACAGCCCATAATCCGCCTCTTCCACATATCCGTGAACAACCACTGGCATCCCCACTCTTGGCAGGAATTGACATTTGTCCAATACCTTTGCTGAAACATTGACACTATAGGTCTGTCCGGTTTCCTCACTCTGGACTACTATCGTTGTTGATCCGTACCAACGGCGTGCACTGACCCTGGTGGTTCTACTTCTGCCGACTTCACGAATCACGCCTTTGACAACAGTCACGGTGAGTCTTCCTCCCATGGTGCCACTAGGGTGCCGTATCTTCCACCTCCACCAGGGATGTATCCAACGTTCTTGTTCCTGTACGCCGTTACCATCTGGCCGAGTCTCGTGTTGAAGCTTCCTATTTGCTCAAGGGGTGCGTCTGTGAGAATGCCGGTTTCTGGACCAAGAGCCTTTCGAACTGAGGAGTAGAGTCTTCTGACTGACTTAGAGGACCTAGACTTCATACCGAGGGCTACAGCGATCATGTCCAGAAGAGGGGGAATGTGAAGGTAAGGAGGTCTGTGGTCCGGCGAAGTGCTCTTTCCTTCCCCTATCATCAATGCTCTGTCACGTACGCCCAGCCTCAATGACTTCCCATCAGATGGGCATTTTACTTCGCGTCGGTGAATACCATCCAGAAGTCGACTTCGATCTTCAAGATTCTGACAGAAGAGGTAGATGTTCA
>CAYFTD010000178.1:0-4632 GCA_964345915.1 uncultured archaeon | reverse complement strand
ACCTGCGGTACCGGACCATACATGATGGAAGAGTGGAGAGCGACCGAGTTCGTCAAGCTGGTCTACAACGAGAACTACTGGAGGGCGACCGTGACCGAAGCAGGTGTTGCCCCGCCAGCCTACGCAGGCTCAATCAAGACTGTCTTCATCAGACTGAATGAGGACACGACTGGCAGACTGCTCAATCTCAGGACTGGACTGATTGACGGCGGCTACTGGCCACCTCCGAACCGCGATGAGATTTGGGACAACGTTACCCTAGCCTCTAAGGACCCCGACAACATCTACGTCTCTACTGGAGGTTTCAGCTTCTCTGTGACCTTCATGACCTTCGTGTACGACACAATTGAGTACACGAGCGCAGGGACTACGAAGAACGTGACTTCTCCGTTCACCTGGAGAGAGTTTAGAAAGGCCGCAGCCTATGCGTTTGACTACGACGCCATGATCAACGCTGCATACAGAGGATGGGCTACTCAGGCCAAGGGTATCTTCCCGAAGGGCCTGTTTGGTCACAATGGCACGTCCTACACAGAAGAGTACGACATTGCCACTGCAGTCAACTGGTGGAACCAAGCCATGAATCAGTCTGGCTTTGTGGATGCGATCAACGACCTTGACGGTGAGATAAACATCTACTACAACACTGGAAACACTGCACGTGAGCAGAGTTGTCTGATCTTGAAGGACGGGTTTGACAAGGTCTTAGCTCACGATGACGCCAACAAGAGTAACCTAGTCCTGGTCCCAGAGATGATCGTGAACGGCGTAGAATGGCCCGCCTACCTTGGTGGTATAGTCAACCGAGAGTACCTACTGTACACCATCGGATGGCTTCCAGACTATGCAGACCCAGACAACTACGCCTGGCCGTTTGCACTGTCGACCGGACTCTTCCCACACTACTCAGGTTACAACGACACTATGGTAGACCAGTGGGTTGAGAATGGTAAGAAGGAGACCAACCAAACACTAAGACAGCATTGGTACAACCTGATCCAAGACAGGATGGCTCACGATCAGCCATACATCTTCTTGGCACAGGGCAAAGAGTTCAGAACCTGGAGAACTTGGCTCCACGGCGAAGGACTCAACTACAACCCGATGTACTCCGGATCCTACCTCTACCACATGTACAAGGACTATGAGGCCTACGACGCTGGCGAGCCCTACACGGTAGAGTAACATCTCCTAAACTCGAACAGACGAGCAGAGGGTAATGACCCTCTGCCCTTCGTTTTTTTTTCCTCTTCTTTTCAAAGAGAGTCATTGTGGCAGTTCCTGAACGAATCGATGCGCATAGGATAACTGCTATATTGTGTACCCGACCATTCTGTCTTGTTGGATGACTTCATGAGATACCTGAACACGATCACTCCGAAGCAGCTAGGCACCCTATGGTGGAGCGAGCGATGGGTTCGCAATCTCGTGATACTACTCTTTCCTGTGGGTGTGATTGACGCGACATACACGATAGTCACCACATGGGAGCTGGGACCGGAGGTCGAGTTCAACCCCATCGCCCGCTATCTCATTTCTAACGACCTATGGCTCCCCTGGGCTCTGATCAATATCCTAGGATTTGCGATCTTCAGTATGCTAGCAGGCTCCTACTATCTGCATACACGTAAGAATCCAGAGGGCCCTGACACCTCCTGGATTTCACTGATAATCGCGCTCAGAGTAGCAATGGCAGTGTATAACGTCACCTACTACCACCTGCCTTTCGTGATAGTGATCTATCCTCCGATGATTACTGGGGTCGTTTCTTTCGTCCTAGCGTATTTTGGGGTGGGCAGGCTGCTGAATAGAGAGGGCGACGTGACTTGGAGGGGCTTCAAGCGATACTTTAGTGTGCGAATAAACAATCTGCGAGACAGACGAATGATCTCGACAGCCTCCAGATACTCATCAGAAGATCAAACCGCAGCAGCTGAAGAAACGCCTCCGGAACGTGTGGTAACTGCCGAACCTGTGGCACACAAGCCTCTGGGGGCGAAAGGTTGGTCAAAGAGAATCATCTACTTGACCTTGGCCTTGGGGGCTATCGTTTTGATAGGATGGTCTATCGATTATATCGCAATTGCAACCGGGCTGTATACCTTTAGAGAAAGATACCCAATGATATTCTTTAACCAGCTTGTTGGGCGAGGGTTTCTGGTCTCGCTCGCAATGATTCTATTCTTGATAGGGGTTTCAATGTATATGATTCTCAAGGCGTTTGAAACGCCTGGAGAGCTTCGTGTCTGAAAGGAACGCTCCTGGCAACGACGGAATAGACTGAGAATGAGATGCAGCCATTCTGTAGTACTGGCATTGCAAGCATATGAGAAGATACCTTCAGAGGAGTTTCGCTATGAGTTCTTCGCGGTAGTCATGGAGTAGACGGTCAATATTCTCATAATGGTTTGGGGTGCCAAAGAGAGAGGCGAGCAAGCGCAGTAATGACAGGTTGTAAAGAAGCGCGACTGTCGGGTCGTTCCTTGAGTAAAGGTCAGCCAGCCGTCTATCAATCGTGGTATCTTCAAGGGGTTCTGGAAGTCTTCACCGTGTCTCACGCTTGACTGGTTCCATCAAGACCTCGAACTCCTTCGCCTGAATTGTCGATCTGATTGGGCCAATGAGGAAGTTCGCAGCTAGCTCATCTGAGAGACCCTCCTCACCGATCTCCCGGACGTTGCTCTGAAACTCCCACTCCACTTCTGTTGTCCTTATTGGAATGGTTTCTGCTACCCTCTCCAGATACTTCAGGTACTTGCCTTCTCTGATAAGGTCGATGTGCTGCTTGAGGAACTCTTCAAACGCGGTGACCACCTGCTTTGCTCCGGGAACGTGAATTCGGGTCTTCTTATCTCGACTGAAGATTACGTCCTCCTCTTCTGAATAGAACTGTAGATGCACGAGATATTTGACCATCAGCTCTAGCTGGTCCTCCATGAGGCCACGTCCACAATTAGGTCTCGATTGTTGCTTATATCACTAATTGGGAGAGTGTGGAGGATGGTAGCCATAGCCCATCCTCACACTTGGACGGGATTGTTATCATCTCATTGTGAGAGCCATGACCGCTTTTTGACCATGCAAACGGTTCTCAGCCTGGTCGAAGGCGATTGACTGTGGACCATCAAGGACAGAGTTTGTGACTTCAAAACCTCTGTCCGCGGGCAGACAATGCATGTACATCGACTTTGGTCCTGCAATCTTCATCTTGTCGTCATCACAGATCCAGTGCTTGTTCTTGTCGAATACCGCCTGTGACCTCTCAAGCTCCGGTTTGGCATTGAACGGTGGAATGAACTCCTTGCATGTCCATGCCTTTGGATAGACGACATGGGCACCCTCAAATGCCTCTTCCATATCGTAGACAATGTCGAAACTGGACTCATTTTCCTCCGCCATCACCCTGCATTGGTGCAGGATCTTGTCATCCAGCTCCATACCCTTTGGATGAGCGAGAACCGTATCGCAGCCCATCTTGGTAGCAGCAATGATTGCACTCTGGGGTACAGCAAGTGGCTTGTGCACTGAGGGAGAGTACGCCCAGCTCATGACGAACTTGACTCCCTTGAAGGTTCCGAACTTTTCCTTCACAGTCATTACGTCAGCGAGTCCCTGGCATGGATGATAGATGTCATCTTCCATGTTGATGATAGGAATGTGACTCCAGTACGCGAAGTTGTTTAGAATCTCATTTGCTCGGCCATATATCCAGCCTACAGGATCACCATAGCAGCGAATAGCTATGGCATGGCCCATTCTAGCTAGAACACGCGCTACATCAGAAACGCGTTCGGTAGCATATGCCTCCTCATCGCCTTCCAGCGCTGGCGCATATATCTTGCTTGGGTCCAGGAAATGGGCGTGTCCTCCGAGCTGAGTCATCCCAGCCTCAAATGAATTACGAGTTCTCAGGCTCTGATTATAGAAGATCATAAACAATGTCTTCGCATCAAGGAGCTTGTGAAGCTCTCCAATTGCGAATTTGCGTTTGAGGTCTAGAGCAACATCAATGATGGTCTCCATCTCTTCCTTTGTATAGTCGAGAAGCGTAATGAAGTCTTTACCTCGAAATGTCTCAGTCTTTACCATTGTGGGTCACAAGTCATTGTGCTGGAAGGTACTCGCAGAAAAAGCTTCCCCAATAGAGAGGCTTCGGTTGCTCCCAACCCTTAAGAATCGCCATGTTCATCGATAGCGGGTATGTTTCGCAAAGGTTGGAGATAATAATGAAGAGGAAGGTTCTGAACTTTGGCCTCTCACTCATTGGACCTGTCGCCTTGGTAATCATATTGACAATGCCAATTGGCCCTCTGACGGGTGGCCTAGGAATCATTCAACCATTTGGAGGCATCTTCGACAATGGAGGCGTCATCAACGAACCAGAGATGCAGAGGATTATTCTTCCGGGACTTGGTGCAGACGTCGAGGTGCTAATAGACGAATGGGGGATTCCACATATCTACGCTGGATCAACCAAAGATGCAATGATGGCCTTAGGCTACATGCACGCCAAGGACAGACTATTCCAGATAATCATGCAGAAGCACTTCGCAGCTGGGAGAGTCAGCGAGATTGTGGGAGCGTAAGCCAACAGCTCGGACAAGTTCTACAGGAGTATAGGGCTGGAAAGAT
>CAYFTD010000177.1:0-6597 GCA_964345915.1 uncultured archaeon | reverse complement strand
ATGGAATCTCTCCAGTAGGTGGTGGTGTTGTGGTTGGACCGGTCGTAGTGGTCGTTGTAGTCGTCGTTGTAGCCGCACTGACTGTCACAGTGACTATGTCAATCGATGAACGCCCAAAGAAATCAGTGACATTGATTGCATATTCAAAGGTCCCAGCACTTGCTGTGTCTACCGGCATGGAAACAGTATCACCTGAATCAAACTGAGCGGAGCTCTGTATCTGACTACTATCAACACTTACCGCCCAACCGCCTGGGTAGACGTCATCAACTGTCCAATCTATACTGACCGTATCTCCAACGTCAACATTGATGTCACCCGGACTTGAAACTGTCGGCGAATCGAAGTCAACAATCGGATATGCAGATGCCGCTTTCAGCAGGAAATAGCCAACACCGGCCACTCCATAGTAGAGTCCAAAATGCACATCACTGGTCTTGTCTGATTGGGTCCAAGAACTGCCTTGCGCCTCGGCGTAGGCCAAGTTCCCAAGTGCTGTCACTATTCCTTCAATCACCTGACGGTAGCTGTAGTCATGATTAAGCTGGTATCCCTGTAACATGAAGAGGCCTGTTCCAGCTATACCATGACCAATAGCTGTGGCAACTCTGTCATTGTCACTTGCGTCCTTCCAAGCCAGACCTCCGTTAAGAGCAGTTGAGTTGTTCTTTAGGAACTCCATTACTTGGGTGGCATCCACGAGGTAGGTCGAGTTACTAGTGGTTTCATACAGCCTGCCGAAGTATCCTCCAATTCCAGCAGGAGATCGGCTCCAACCGCCCAACTTGTAGGACTTTGAAACTGTCGCGTTGTTGTCTGGATAGTAATGTCCTTGGTCCTCCTCATGAGTAGCATAGATCCAGTCAGCAATTCCCTCTGTGTACTCAAGATGAGTAGCATTACCAAAGAGATCATACATCTCTATGAAGAAAGTCCCAATACCAGCTGCGCCATGCCAACGACCGACAAAACGTTCGGTGTTGCTATTGTACCGGGTCCATGAGTATCCGCCCTCGCTGGCGTCGGCATAATAGATGAGCCCTTCTGCAGTCATGTTGGCAACATTCGCATACACACTATTGCCCGTCGCCAAATACAGGTTGATAAAGAACCCACCTATGCCAGGTGAACCAAAGGTCCATCTCGTACTCAACTGAGTGCTGTTATCACCACTTTCCTTCTCCACCCATGTATAACCATGACTCTTGTTGGCCATCGCTATCAGCCAAGTGGCTGCACCCTCAGAATATGTGAGGTATGACGAGTCACCAGTGGCTCTGTGCATGTCTAGGAAGAAAGTGCCAATGCCGGCCGCACCAGCATACATCCCTGTGTAGTTGTCAGAGCTTCCAGCAATGCTGTTGTCGAGATTGAGGTCACGAGGCCACTTGTAGCCTCCGTACTCGCTGATTGCCCGGGTCTGTAGCCAGGTGGCTGTACCCTTGGCGACATCCAGATAGTCGTTGGCATGCGGCCAGATGCCGGAGAAGAATCGGTGACCAAACATCTGTTGATATGCTCGTAGGAAGAGCTCTCCAATCCCAGCGGCACCCTTGAGATAGTTGGTCTTGTACTTGGCCGCGGTACCATTGAACTCGGCCCACTTGAAACCGCCACTATCTGATACCGCGCTGGCTTGTAGATACTCTAGTGCTTCGCTCAGCTCCGGGGCAAAGGCCATTCCAGAGTGTGCAGCTAAGTTCAGGAACTTGGCAACGCCTGCAACTCCGTAGTAGAGACCAAAGTGTACATCAGATGTCTTGTCTGACTGCGTCCAGGCAAACCCGTCAGGAGTGGCAACCGCCAAATCGCCAAGTGTCTGGGTTATGGCTTGTATTGTGGCGGAGTACTTACTCAGTCCGGTTGCCTGATAGAGGTCTACAAAGAGCATCCCGCTTCCTGCGAGTCCATGACCGATGGCAGTGGCAATCCGGTCGTTGTCACTAGCATCTTTCCAGGTAAAGCCGCCACCATACAAGGTGGCATTGTTAATCAGGAACTCTGCAACCTGCGTTGCATTATCGATGTATCCTTGATTTTCTGTCACATCATACAAACTCAGGAAGAACGAACCAATGCCTGCAGGCGAACGGCTCCAACCGCCCAACTTGTAAGACTTTGAAGGCACTGCATTGTTATCAGGATAGTAATATCCTTGGTCTTCCTCATGAGTGGAGTGGATCCAGTCAGCAATGCCTTCTGCATACTGCAGATGAGTAGCATTACCAAAGAGATCATACATCTCAATAAAGAAAGTCCCAATACCAGCTGCGCCATGCCAACGACCGACAAAGCGTTCGGTGTTGCTATTGTACCGGGTCCATGAGTATCCGCCCTCGCTAGTGTCAGCATAGTAGACGAGGCCGTCTATCGTCTTGTTTGCCACTGTTGCATAAGCATCATTGCCAGTAGCCAGGAACAAGTCGATGAAGAACCCACCTATGCCGGGAGATCCAAAGGTCCATCTCGTACTCAGCTGAGTGCTGTTATCCCCGCTTTCCTTCTCTACCCACGTATAGCCGTGAGTCTTGTTGGCCATCGCCACCAGCCAAGTGGCCGCACCCTCGGCATAGGAAAGGTAGACAGACTCACCAGTTGATCGGTATAGATCAAGGAAGAACGTCCCGATGCCGGCGGCTCCAGCATACATCCCTGTGTAGTTATCAGAGCTTCCAGCAATACTGTTGTCGAGATTGAGGTCACGAGGCCACTTGTAGCCTCCATACTCGCTGATTGCTCGGGCCTGCAGCCAAGTGGCTGCACCCTTGGCGACGTTGAGGTATTCAACTGCTCTTGGCTTAACACCTTCAAAGAATGGGTTTCCAAGAGATGAATGGTATAGTTCGAGGAAGAACTCTCCAATTCCGGCGGTTCCCTTCAAGTAGTTGGTCTTGTACTTGGCCGCGGTACCATTAAACTCCGGCCATTTAAGGCCACCACCATCTGTTACAGCAGAAGCAATCAGGAAATCGGCTGCTGACTCAATGTAGGTTGGAAGACTTGTTTGTGCACCAGGGCTTACTGCTATTGTAGCCGTGCCCTTCACCCACTTCCAAGCATCTGTTACACCAAGACCATCAACTCCATAGGCAAGTATTGTGTATGAACCTGGAGCGTCCGGTGCTTGCAGAGTGAAGGGGCTGGTCCAGTCAGTGGAATCACCTAATATGTCCACTCCATGGACAGCTTCGGCAACTGTGTCGGCCAGGAACTGGGCATTGTCCATATCATCAATGTGTAGGCCGAGCGTGATTGCACCGTCTGCGGCATCAGTGAAACCGACCACTCTGAGTTGAATTGTGAACTGATCTCCGGGTCTCACTACCGCTGGAGCATCGAACTCCACAAAACCCTCACCAGGCGTGTTGGTGGCCGCACTATGGCATCCACAGTTTGTAGTCCATGGCCTCCAGTTTGCAAAAGATGCAGCATCCGTGTCGGCCCGGACTAAGCTCAAGCTAGCAATGACCACCGGCAGTGTGAGCAGTGCCAAGACAACTAGGATTCTTGTGCCATGTTTTGTTCTAATACGCAAAAGTATAACCTCTCGTTATTCTCCGACCGCCGGCTAGGCTCCAACCAAGTATTAAGCAGCTATTGAACCAAAGCTATGATACCGTCCAATCCATACCGACTCTTGAGAGGAGTAAAACCAGCTGTGACAGAGCAGTCTGCCCTGTTACAGTGGGAGTAGGACCTAGGGCCTACTCCAACGGACCAACGAAATCCGTCCGCTTCAAATGGCATCTATTCTATTAAGCCCATATTGGATAATCGCTATGATACTGTTCTGTCTATACCGAAACTGAACTTGAAATGCTATTGGCGGGTTTCAACTGATCCAGAAACGACTAGGACCGTTATGTCAGAGATGATTGTTTCCTCAACTCTTTCGAAGACCTCATGAAGCTGTGTCTTGAAATGCTCCCAGTTGACAGGCTCCATCTTCTCAATCATCTGATGTTCATACATCTCTATGAATGTCCCGATCGAAAGAGGGGTTTCGTGATTCTTGGTAAGAACCGAAGGCGTGACGATGGCCAATCTTCCTGCCTCACTCAGCACCCTGCCACACTCTCTTAGAGTTTCTGCGTCGCTGTAGTTCTCCCGGAACCCTGGAAGCAACAGCAAATCCAGCGAGTCATCCTTCAATGGGATGTTGTTACAAGAACCAGTTACGTTCCGCCACATGCCGAAGTGAACCTCTGCATCAATGAAACGTGGACTTACAAAGTACGCTGTTCCCTCAGGAATTCGGCTCTGAAGATCCTTGAGAATATGCAGAAAAGGTGTCGAAAACCCATGCACAATACAGGCTATAGTGGCTTGCTCACTCAAACCCCCTGCCATTGTTTCACAAATGGCATCGAAAGGGCTGTCATCAGAAGGCAGGTCAAGAAGATACTCGATGTAGAAATCGTGGACAGTCTTTATGGCATCGAGAAGGAGATTGTTTCTCTCACTCTTTCCGCCCTCAGTGAGTTGGTAGACTCTTTTGTTCGGTCCGGATTGGCTCTTCTCCCATCTGTCTGTCAAGAGATTATCTTGAAGCATTTCATCTAAGACCTTGTAAAGGCGGCTTGTGCCAATTTCGATGCCAATATGGTTCAGCTTTCGGTGGAGTTCATACCCGTAGAACTCGTCCCTGCCGAACGTCTTCAGAATCGTTCTCTTGAGCTCCTTCTTTCTCATGCGCAGCATCACTTGCCTTCACGGATAAGCAACTCAACAAAACTGAAACCGATTTATTAGTTGCGGGTTGTAACTTGTCGGTTCAGCTTGTAGCTGAAGGGCTAGTAACTCGATTGCGGTTTACTCCAACGATAGCAGAGAAACCAGAGATAAATGTTAGATAGCACTGAGAAAAAGGACGATCGACGCTGCGGGGCCGCTGCACCTTGTTCTACCATCTTTAGCTACGACAATGTTTAAGAGAAAATTCAGACCCGCAGAAGCCCAAGCTGGGGTAGCCAAGCCTGGTATGGCGCTGGATTGCTAATCCAGTGTGCTATGCACTCGCGAGTTCAAATCTCGCCCCCAGCGCCACTTTCTTTTGCCATAGTATGGAGTAGGCCGTCTTAGGATGAGAGAGAAAAAGGGGTGTGGGCGAGAGTCCTTCTTTGAGGTTTCTCTCGCCCGTGTCCTGCTCTATGTTGGCACTTCGAGCAGAACGTCTGTGAAGTCGGTCTCTTCTCTAGCAACTTCTTCTTGTACCGATTCATTCAGCATGATGTCCAGTTGAGCATGAAGCTTCTTTCTGGCAACAACAGCGATACCTAGTACAGACACTACAAAGAGGCCGATTGCTGCGCCGAGTACTGGTGGAACCGTCGAGCCCGCATTTTCTGCCCAGATGCCTCCTATCGCCATCCCGATTACCTGAACAGCCGTGAAGACCACATTGAGGAGAGCAAAGACTCTGCCTCTGAAGTTGTCTACCACAAGCTCCTGCATCAAGACTCCCAGAGGGATGTTCAGCATCACGTCTACTGATCCGATTAGAGCCCACCATACTAGGACGCTTAGGAACCCGTCAGCAGCCGCCAGGCCGAGGACTGCAACTCCTGCAACAATACCTGCCAATGCTACTATGTAGAGAGGTTTGGGCAGGCGCTTCCTATTGCCCATCACCAGAGCCATGATTGTCCCAGTTGCCGCACCTGCGCTCAAGACTATGCCAAACTGTATCTCCGTGATTCCAAGATGACCCTCCAGGTGTGGAATGAGGAGGGCATTTAGAATACCTGATGATGATGCCAATAGTATTGCAAAGACGAACAGGTAGAGGAGAATCACATTACCGGCAACATATCTAGCACCTTGGACAACCTGTGATCTCACTGACTCCTTGTTCTCTACTGTGTCTTTGGGCACCAGTGATGTCTTAATGCCTCTAAGTGCAATAGCTGAGAGAATGAAAGTGAAGGAGTTGATTGCGAAAGCAAGGAAGTAGTCGGGGGCGAGCAGAGCTACGAGCACGCCCCCAAGAGGAGGAATAGTCAGCTGCACCACCTGGAAAGTCATCTGTGAGAGCGAGTTGGCCGTCACAAGCTCGTCCGATTCGACAAGATTGGGAATGGATGCATTTCTGGTTGGAAAGAACCAAGCATTGGCAACTGCATATAGAAATGTAAGGAGGTAGACCCATTCAATCGGTGCTAGTACTGATGGTAGCAATGGTGCAAGTGGAATGAGTAGTATCAGGAAAGCACGTACTACGTCTGATGCAATCATTATTGTCTTTCTGTTCCATCGATCTATGTAGACTCCAATGAACCCGGCGAATATCACAACTGGTGCCGTCTGTGCCATTGCCAGAATAGCCATCGCTAGAGCTGATCCTGTCAGGTCGTAGGCATAGAATAGCAGTGCCAACGAACTGATGGCATAACCTACGTTAGAAATAAGCTGCCCAAACCAGAGTCGGGAGAAGTCCCGGTTCCTCAGAATGCTTCTGAAGGTGCTACTCTCGGTCTGGGCTTCAGACAATTCAGTAACAGTAGTCAAGTTCACTACCTCGGGATTCTGGCAAAGGTGAAAGCCATAGTGGCGACTCGTGCCAAGGAGGTGTTCTTCTTTGGTGCTTCTTTGGACTTG
>CAYFTD010000176.1:0-1956 GCA_964345915.1 uncultured archaeon | reverse complement strand
GAGAAGATGAATGTCATCACTCCGTTTTGCATCCGAAGATGGAAAAGATGAAATCAGTCTCACTTGCCATAGACGGCAAGGAAGTTCAAACGGAGCAAGGCACTACCCTACTGGACGCGGCGCAAAGCTTAGGCATCTACATCCCCGCACTTTGTCATCATCCAGATTTACCCCCAGCGCCCAAGATGAAGCTTGATAGTCAGATTTATCGTGGCGGAGAGCTAATTGAGGGGCGCGATTCAAATCCTAATGGGTTTGAGGGTTGTCAATTATGCGTCGTAGAGATTGAGGGCGTCGAGGGTTTTGTCACAGCCTGTGACAAACCCGTCGCTGAGGGCATGGTTGTCCACACCAACACGCCGCAGGTTCAGAGACTTCGGCGCGAAAACCTGGCGAAGATTCTTGCCAGACATCCTCACGCCTGCCTTGTTTGTGCGGAGAGGGAAGGCTGTAGCAAGGAACCATGTTCGCTCAATGTGCCTGTTAATGAGCGCTGTTGTGACAAGTTTGGAAACTGTGACCTGGAGCGGGTTGCGGAGTATATTGGAATTGAGGAGGATGTTCCACGCTACGCTTTCAGAGAACTCCCTGTAGAGGATGCACCTCTATTCATTCGGGATCATAACCTATGCATAAGCTGCGGTCGCTGTGTCAGGGTTTGTCGGGACGTCAGAGGTGTGGAGGCTCTTGGAATGGTGTATAATGGTGATGAGTACATCGTGGGCACGCTAGGTCATTCACTAGAAGAATCCGAATGCAGGTTCTGTAGTGCCTGCGTTGGGGTCTGTCCCACGGGCGCCTTGATGGACAAAGATCTTAGATGGCCTGCGAGTGAGGAGGACCTTGTGCCCTGTAAGCACACTTGTCCTGCTGGAATAGATGTTCCGCGCTACATCCGTCTCATCAATGAGCAAAAATTTGCTGAAGCCGTAGCCGTGATTCGAGAGAAGGTTCCTTTTCCGTCTGTCTTAGGTTATGTCTGTCATCATCCATGCGAGGAAGAGTGCCGAAGGGGCGAAGTCAACGAGGCGATGTCTATATGCGCGCTCAAGCGCTTCGCGGCTGAACGTGATACTGGACTATGGAAAGCCAGATTGAAAAAGGCTCCATCTACGGGTAAGCGTATAGCCGTGGTCGGTTCAGGTCCTGCAGGGCTTACTGCGGCGTATTACTTGGCAAGAAAGGGACACGCGGTCACCGTATTCGAGTTGCGGTCTGAACTCGGAGGGATGATGCGCTTCGGCGCTCCCGAATACCGCCTTCCAAGAGAAGTGCTCGAGAAGGATATTGCAGACATTTTGGCGTTGGGGGTGGATGTGAAGACTGGCCTGCAGATCGGTACAGACTTGTCGCTTGAGGACTTGGAGAATCGGTATGAAGCCATATTCTTAGCCACAGGGGCTCCACTGAGCAAAAGATTGAAGATTGATGGTGTGGAGCTAGAAGGGGTTCTCTGGGGCGTGGATTTTCTGAGAGACGTTAATTCTGGAAGGGATGTCAAGGTACGCGAACGGGTTTTGGTGATTGGGGGCGGTAACGTGGCCATAGACGCAGCTCGGACAGCCCTCCGCTTGGGAGCTAAGGAGGTTCAGCTGGCTTGTTTGGAGTCTAGGGAGGAGATGCCAGCTCATGAATGGCAGATTGAGGAGGCTGTTGAGGAAGGCGTGATTCTGCATGTCTCTTGGGGACCGAAGAGGATTTTGGGAGATGGTAGTGGTGTGACCGGAGTACAGCTCGTCCGTTGCACCTCAGTCTTTGACGATGAGGGAAGATTTAACCCGTCTTTCGATGAAGAGGAGACTACTTCAATAGAAGCCGACTCAGTCATAATCGCCATCGGTCAGGCTTCAGACTTATCTTTCTTGGATGGGAAAAGCGAGATACAGACCCCTAGAGGCGTTATAGAAGTCGACGAGGATGCTCTCCAAACGGGCGTTCCAAAGATATTTGCTGGTG
>CAYFTD010000175.1:0-12200 GCA_964345915.1 uncultured archaeon | reverse complement strand
CCTTTGGAGTGCTTGGACCTTGGAGTTCTCTGATCTTCCAATCCAGTTTCTGTTCAACGAGTTTCAAGTACTCTTCTCTCATCCATCCTGTGGGGTTTCTCATTTTGCTCACCGATGTGCTATTGCAGATGGTCGCGGCCGTGATAATGGCCTTTTCCGAGTCCGGCCGGCGAGGTTTGGGTGATATAAGAGCTTCGCTATGCTAGGATTCTGAGCCTTCAATTCCGAATCTTCTAGATGCAGGGTAGGTTACATGGGTGAAAAAACATCATGCGTCAAGTTTCAGCAATTCACTTTGGTGGAATTGCTGTCTGTGACACTCCTCAGACATTGCGGCCTACAGGAAGATCAATCGGACAAACCGTAATTGACCTACTTCTTTCTATCGGCATCAATGCTCTTGAGAAGCTCATCAACTAACGCGCTTGGGAGGCTCTTGGCTTGAGTCACGAGGGCCTCTATCTCTGGAGGGGACAGTCCTCTCTTCTGGAGTTCCTTGCGCAGATTCTGAATCTCCATTTCAGTTAGACGATCCTCAAACTCCACTGGTTCCTCTACAAATGGTTCGAGCTTTTCAGCCTCCCTAAGGAATCTTTCTGCAACATCCCTGGGGGCTTTCTCCGCTTCTCTCATTATTGATTGGATTTCCGATTTTGGAGTACCCTTCTCTTTCAGTTTACGCTGAAGTTCTTTGAGTTCCTGTTTGGTGAGAGTTTCTACAGGCTTGGCCCGTTTCTTCCTCTTCTTCTCTTCATGTTCGTGTCTGAATCCCTTGAAGAGCTCCATTGCCAGCATCCTGGGAACTTCCCTCGCCTGACTAACCATCTTCTCAATATCCTTCTTCTTGACTCCGTCCTCTTCGAGTTGCTGTCTTAGTTCCTGAATCTCCTTTTCACTAAGGAAGTCTTCGTCCGCCTCTTCTTTTTCCATTTCGACTGATTGCGCGAAGCCTTTGAGTAGCATCTCGCCGACATCCTTAGGTAGCTTCCGGGCTTGGCCTATCACCGAGTCTATCTCGTGTTCGGGGAGTCCTCTGTCCAAGAGCTCCTTCTTCATCCTCTGGATCTCTTCCTCGTCTAGAGTGTCCCTTGGAGCTTCTTCTTCAGCTACTTTCGAATCATCTATTCGGTAGGTAACTGTGAGTGGTGTCGTGACGGTTTCCGGTTCGGCGCCAAGTCTAATCAATCTCTCCTGAAGTACTTCTTCGAGGACCTGTTCAACAGAGATGCCTCTGCTTTGAGCTGCCTGGAATGCCTCCTGCTGGATTACTTCTCTGGCGAACGTTGTCTGTTCACTGAGTTTCATCTTCGAGATTGCAAGTCTGAACTCTTCCAGCTCCTCAGGAGTCATCGCGGTCAGGATTGCAAGATCCACAATCATTGTTTCAATTTCTGGTACTTCAACTTCAATGGATTCAGACGGCATTTCTTTTGGCTTCACCTTGACGCCGACTGGTTCGAGCATCTCAGCAAACAGCTCAGAAATGACGACCTCTCTGGGTCTAACGTCCTTGGCAGGTTTAGGTACACGTTTCCTCCGCAGTTGTCGAATCTGTGCGCTTATCGTTCGAATCAGCTTTGGTACCCTTAGCACCCTTACGTAGACGATGGCACTCAGTAGCACTATCAAGAAGGCGGCACTACCAAAGGTGACGGCGTTTTGCATTGCAATGTCAGCTTCCGATGGACTCACAGAAACAGTCAAGCTCTCCGAGCTTGAAACATAGTGCGTCTTGTTGAAGGTGATCGTGAACTCTGCAACGCCTGCTTGTCTGAGTGCGACAACTCTGAACTGATGCCACCCAGGTCTGCTCGTGTCGGGACCGAGATACTCCAGCGTAGCATATTGCTCGCCTTCGCCTTCAATAGTAATCTCTGCATCGGCGATGCCCTCGCCCCCATGAGTTGGCCAGTCATCCTGATAGACTACCCAGAAGGTTGCATTCTGTCCGAAGAAGAGTGACAACTGCGATTGCCCCTGTATTTCAAGGCGCGTCGGTACTGGGACTATCCTGACATGGAATGTGAACTTGGCAATGGTGTAGTTCTCAAGTGCCAGCTGGATGTTAAAGGAGAGCTCTGAGTTCAATTCGTATAAGTCCGTTTCCAAAAGGAATGTGTAGTTTCCGTCGCCTGTGTCAGCGAGTTCAAGTGGAATCTGGTAGAATCCAGGTCCTGAAAACGATGTGCCATTGAATACTGCGTGCGGTACGCCACGATTATTCCAGGTATCAGTGTATTGAAGGACTACTGACAGGGAATCACCATACGGGACTTGGAGGTTCTCCCAGCTATCACCAACCCGGTATGCTTCTGGGATTCCAAAACTAATCTCCGTCGGCACGGGTGCCACACTCACGGCGACTGTGATTTGCATATCGACATAGTTGGCTTTCCGGAAGCTGATTGCAAGCGGATAGGTGCCTGGTCTCAGAAGAGTTGTGTTGACCGGCACTCCATAGGACCCTGTGGAAAGGTAGATCAGGTCACCCTTCGCATTCGGCCACTCGAAGCTCGCCTCGCTGGCTTGCACACTGACGTTTCGGTGGATATCACGGTAGGTGAAGTTCAACAGACCTGTCCATCCCCATACCAAGTCTAGTGATCCCTCAGACTCAATGCTGGTCGGAAGATACTCAACGACGAGCAATGTCGAATTCTCAGCATTGGTGTATGCATTAGATGGATTGTCTGCCCTGATGAAGAAGGAATGAGGATGTGCGGAGCTTTCTGATGTATTGAAGTCGAAGTAGAAGTAGCCAGGTCCTCCGATTGTGGTCCCATTATTGAGGATTCCACTCTGAGCAAGCTCGGGTGAGTACCAAGTGACGTTGCAGTTCATTATCCCTGTGGAGTATGGGTATGTAGTATTCAGGGCAGGAGCCAAGATGTAGACGCCAATCCTGACCACTTCGGACCAGAAGACACGCGTGTATTCATAAGTGGCAGTTTGGTTGTCGAGCCAGACCACCATATTGATCTTGGAGATGATCATTATCATTGTAGCGGATGCGTTGCCATAGTTTTCTTTCCAACCAAACAGTTCTATGCTGTACGTACCATTAGCCGAATAGGTGGGCACATCGACTGAGTAGTATCCGGGGCGACTTGGTACATCGGCAAAAGTCAGATTGTCGAACTCCCAACTTCCAGTGAGATTCGCATCTGTCACCAACTGTCCAGATGAGTCCTCAACGTACACGACAATACCAGGGGTACTGCCATAATCGGCCGAGAAGACATAACTGCTATGTTCGGGGATGATTTCCATGGGTCTGTACTGAAGCTGGAAGACCACCAAGTAGGAGTCATTGAGGTAGTTTGGTGAGTAGGCGTTGACTACAATACTCGCAGTTGCACCTGCATTGCCCTGACTTGTGTATAGGTCTGCAGTGTAGTTGCCGGGTGACCCGGAGGGTAGAAAGACATCAACAACCCCACTCCAATTGTAGGTTATGTAAGCAGTCGATACTAGCTGATTTCTGAGAGTGTCGTTGAGAGCCGCATAGAGTGTGACTCGGTCTCCCCAAAAGACTTCGCCCGGTATTGGACTGTCCCATGTGACAATCAGTTCGCAAGGCACTGGAAGAAGGTTGATCTCAACGGTTAAATCATTGATTTGATAATGGGTCCGGGTTGCGCCGACTGTCAGTGTCTGTGAACCGAAGTCCAGGTTCGCAGTTTCAAGTGTTACGTTATAGAGGCCGTTCCCCAAGTCTATCCATGAGGCCTGGTCACCCCAAGATATGCTGAGCGCGGCTCCTGGAAGTGGAGCATCAGCAGCGTCATAGTCTGTCAGGTTCAGAATCACGAATGTTGAGTATCCAGCATAGTTTGTCGCGGCCACTTCTGCGGAGAGGCCAGCGTATCTTTCTCGGACGATAAACGAAGTCTGAGTCCGCGTCAGGTTGTATGGGCTATAGTCTACTATGACAGTCACATATTCCAGACCAGTCATGAATGAGTCTGTCAGATTTAGTGTGATATTGTATGTTCCCCCGGAGAGAGGATGAATCGACCATATCGATGGTTCCACTCCTCTGGCATTAAGCAGTGTGACAGATCCTTCTGCCCCGTCAATCATTGAAGTGTGGTCTACGTCTGTAAATCTGATTGTGAATGAGATATTCTGGTAGAAGGCTGCGACAGACGGTGTCGGCAAGCTACTTGACAGTGAGGTCTGGATGTCCCTAGCTTCCCCTGTTGCCTCCAGTCCAGTGACATTCAGATAGTATGGAGATTGGGATGGGTTCCAAAGTACATCAATGAGGAAGTGGAATGTTCCAGTACCAAGTACTGAAGTATCGACGAGTAGAGTGTAGTTTCCGGCCTCAATTCCAGTTCCAGAAACCAACCAGTAGTCAGTGCCTTCGACGAGGCCGGGATGTTCTATGCAATCGAGGATTACTGATGCACCTTCTATCCCGATGCCCTTGGCCTGATCAATGAATGTTAGCGACAGAGTCATGTCGTCTCCGACGGGGGTATCAAGTATCTGATCCACAGCTACATTTCCAATGCGTTCGACGGTTGTTACGAACGCAGGTTTCTGGTCGTCGGAGTAGTAGGGTTCTCCGCCGGGCCACGCTACTACTATGCTGATATTCCAGTTCACGACAAGACTGCCGCTGATTACCGTTGAGTTCAGCTCGACTCTAAATGCAGACCCGATCGAGATTATGGAATAGTCACCAGTCGGAAGGAGAATTGAGTTGCTGTAGATGGAAATGTCACTTGTAGAGATATCGATTCTTGAGTTGTTTGTGCTGTCGACAAAAGCAAAGTCAAAAGTCACATTGTCCAGGAATTGAGTCGGCGATGGCGGTACTATAATCTCTACATGTGCCGGTCTATCAATGACTGTTACACTTACATTAAGCAGGGCTTCAGCGTAGTATGGAGATGCTGCAGGCCAACTGGCGCTCACCGAGATGGTCTTTGTACCTGGTACACCAAGAACTTCTGTGAAGAGGGATATTTGGTACTGCCCGTTTCCAATTGCTAGAATCTCATAGTCCACCCACTCCTGAAGCAACGTCAGACCATGATGGAGGGAGATTGTCGCTCCATCAATCCCAGTGGATGACATGACGTCTTCGTACTCAAAGGTGAAGTTGGCATACTCGCCGTATTGTGTTGGAACTGGAGTCGAAATCAGATTCGTACTTGTATCTCTCTCGCGCACTTGGAAGGGCACCAACACATCACTCCATCTGTTGAACGGCGATTCATAGTCGGTGCTAAAGTTCAGCCAAAGTAGATACTGGGTTCCTATGTCCAGCCCCTGATTGTATGTTTCAGCAATGAGCAGATAGTTCTCGAGTCCAGGTCTCCATGTGCAAGAGAATACCCATCCAGTGAAGTTCAGAATCTCTACACTCACAACGTACCCGGATTCATTCGCGATTGGATTGAGAGTTTCCAGGTCTTGATACCGGAGAACTATGCTGATTGATGTGTTGTATGGAATACTGCCTGGAGGGTCGGCTGTGAGCATTGTGTCTCTGAAGTCAACTGTCAAGATCCCCGTCTTGTTGTGGTCCTGATAGAAGAATGAACCAGAAGAGGTGACCAGTCGCAAATCATAGTCACCAGGTGTCTGGAAATAGGATGTGTCCAACGATACCTGATACTCTCCTCCTCCAAGTCCTGAAACGCTGAAGTAAGCCTGAGGTATCGATGTCGCGCCGGTGTACAGGTCTATGGTGACTCCGTCTATGCCGCGTGTGGCAGTTCCTGCGACATCCATAAGGATGACGGAGAATGTCGCGTTATTTCCATAGGGCGTTGTTGGTGGCGCAGGATAGGTGAACACTGTCTGACGATAGGTCACTGTCGTATAGACTAATACCCCAGTCCTGTTGGCATAGAACGGAATGCCTGGCCATGACACATCCATTGTGAGAACTCTTTCACCAAGCGGAGACCCGAACTGACTTGTGTTGAAGGACACGGTGAAGATTCCGTCAATGGAATCGTAGTAGAGAGAGAACTCGGAGATGTTTAGAAACACTTCCATTGCGCCGCTATCGTAGGCTATTGGTGTCGAAACACCTCCGGTGATGTCCTCGAATGTGAAGGAGAACGTGGCATTCTCACCGTATGCAACGCTGGTTGGTGGCACAACTGAGAGAAGAGTGTCTCTTGGAAGGACTCGAACTGAGATTACGTCTGTTCGATTCGTATAGTAGGGTAGCACACCACTTGACCAATTGATGAAGACCCTCATAGAGAAGATTCCCGTGCGGCCTAGTATAGTGTTGTTGAATCCTATAGAGTATTCTCCTGGGCGAGCAGAACTGTTCAATTCCCAAATGTCAATCGCATCTAGGTCTACAGTGGCAGACAAGAATTCCACTCGGATGAAGACGTTGAAGGTATCGTTCGTGATACCACTTCCGTCAGAAGCGTCAGAGTACAGGAAGGTATAGGTCATGTACTCTAGGCACGGAGATGGTAGTGCAGCCTCGAGTAAAGTCAGCGCAGACTCTTCGCCCGAAACGTCAACATCAACGGAAAGAGACCTGTTCTGATATTCCTGGATACTGCCAGTCCAATTGAAGAGTACTGTCAGGTGTTGCGTACCGAGCACACCGAACTGAGATGCATTAACAAGAACCTCATACTGTCCAGGAATCGTCAGGTTCTTCCAGCTGATGACTACCATGCTGGTTGTATTGCGGACGATACAGGCGACATTTGATGAAACGATGCCAACTGAATGATCTCTATCACCATAGTATACGGATATGCGAATCACGCCTTCGGCAGTAGTATCCTCAACAGGTGCTAAAAGTCGCAACTCTGTGTCGATTGTCCTGATGACGACTGTTATGTTGAAGTATGCGTTCTCAAACTCGAATCCAGCACTGAAGTTGAACATCAGCAAATACGAACCCAACGCGTCAGTATCGTAAGTGTTGATTGTCACCCTGTATCGAGAACCCGTCCATTCGATGTCATAGTGGGCAATAGTCCAATTGCATGTTCCGGTGGCTGGATTGATGGCTGTGTCGTGGTCCAGATCCACATAGTCAACGAAGAACGATTGAGAGTCTCCGATTGGTAGATCCAGAACGCCTGCTGTGGCAATTGCATAAGTCCTGATTTCTCTTACACTGATATTCAGGGAAATGGTCTTGCTATCGTAGAATTCGGCGGAAGCAGTGAAGTTGACTTGGTACATTCCGATACTCCAAGTAGACGTGTATATGACAACTCTATACCTTCCACTACTCAACAGTTCTTGACTTATGTTTGTGGCTCCAGTGACAGCTATAATGGCCGAGTCGATTCCCTGTCCCCTATCAATGTCAACAAACTCCAATGTGACTGAGGCATTTGTGTTGTAGGGGATAGTCATGTGCGGGTAGTCCGGCGAACTCAGAACGCTTCTTGCCTGACTATACACGAAACTGATGATTGGGGTTTGCGTGCTTGTATAGTTCTCCGATATACCAAAGTCCACGAAGACTCTGATTCCGTAGGTTCCTCCAGGGAAGTTGGACTGATCAATAGTGAGCAAATAAGTTCCCGAGGTAAGAGGTGTGAAGGATTCTATCGTGTACAGCGAGCCATTCTTGTCACGTACTGAGAAGTGACTCTGGAGCAGACCATCAATGGGTGAACCATCATAAAGGGAGTCAGACTCATTCACAAAAAGGTGAGTGGTTAGCTCAAAGTCTTCACCAATCGGGAAGTTACTCACCGGATCCCACGTCAAGGATGTTTCAAGCTTCAGTATCGTGATCACCAAGGCGGTATCGGCATCATAGTAGTATCTCGGCGCAGTCGTTGCGAGAATGGTGAGGTTTACAGTATGAGGACCAAGCGACCAGGTTTCTGTGGGCAAGCTGAACTCCATTGAACCATACACAGCAAATCCTCCAATCCATTCCACCGAAACGGCTGAGAAGTTCCCAAAGACATCTGCACCTCCTGCGTCAAGATCCCGGAACGTGAGAATCAGCGAAGCGTTTACACCTACAGGAATGGAGTTGTTATAGGAGGCCACAGCATGGGTCCTATGTGGTGAAACGCTGACGGCAATTGTTATCTCAGCCATTGTGTGGAATGACTTGCTGATGGTGAAGTTGAACAGGTACATACCGATATCGTACGACCTGAGATCCAGTCTCACCTGGTATGTGCCGTCAAGCATGTCTGTATAATCAAAAGCCGAATCCCCACTAAGAGTTCCGCCTGTGATGCCCGAGTACGCATGGTCGGTGTCTTGCCATTCTAGAGTGGCATTGGCATAGTTGCCCCACGGAATGGTAATCGGACTTGCTCCTACCTGAACGAGATCTGTCCTTACATTTCTGTACTCTACTATGAGTTCCACAGTACTGCTAATCACGTTGCTCTGTGTAGGAGTAGCGGTTATCTCGAAGGCGTGTTTCCCAATGCTATATCCTACAGAGCTAAGCTCTACCAAGTAGGTTCCATTGCCATAATCATCCGGGATTCCTACGACTGAACCGTTTGATGTTATTGTCGCTCCGGAGTATGTCAGGCCGTTGATTGAGTCATAGAGAGTAACTCGGACTTTGAAGTTGTCTCCATACGGAGTAGAAGCAGGCGTGTCGTAGGTGAGGTTGGTTGGATGAGATAGTTCGAGGTCGAAATAGTCCGAAGCATTTGCGAGATACGGATGATTTGATTGGATATTGATTCTCCACGTGCCCGGCTGGCCAAGGTCCGAAGTATCGAGCGTCGTGCCATAGATGCCGTTTCCGTAGTCTTCGAGTTGAACCTGAGTCGGAAGTAAGGAATCTGTCCAGTTCATGGTCACTGTGGACCCGGCAATAGTTTCAGACGTGTCACTGTCGGTCAGCTCCATTTCAACTGTAAGGAGTTCCCCTGCCGTCTTCACTGACAGCTTATCTCCCACCGCATCTCCTGGTGAAATGAGCTGGATTGCTGAATTATGTTTCACAATGAAGAGTCTGCTGTACGCTCCAACTTCTGTGGGAGTGGAGTCTGAAGTGTCATTGAAATTGACGTATGCAGTCCACAAGCCCATCGGCCAGGAGCTGTCCACAACGATCCCAAACCATTCGAAGCTGCCTCCACCGTCCTGAACAAGGTCATCATCAGCATAGAATAGTTGACCATTCGGGTCTTCAAGCAACAATCTCATGGCTGAACCTGGCGTCACTGGAGCAGTCCCACGAAACTTCGCGGAGTCTCCTGGATGAAGCATAGCAGTGGTGGCATAGGGTCCTGCTCCCACACCGCATTCCAGGTCGAGGGCTTGGTTGCTGGAAGAGAACATGAATGTCCAAATCCCAGGCACATCCACCACGGAAGAAGGTGCAATCACTTGGGTGCCAGTGTCGGTCACCTGTGAGGTTCTGGTTACTCCCAGAGAATCTGAAACGTTAAGCAATGTCCAAGACGAAGGTTTCTCCAATACGAAACTGAGGTTAGAAACGCCATTTGGCTGATCCACGAACACATTCGCAATCCAGATTGCTTGAGTGCCGTTGGACGCTGAGAAGGAAGTCCCTGCTTCCAGATTCGAGTCAAGCGTCGTTGTTCCGCGGGTCACGTTGAGCTGTAATTTCGGAAGAAGCTCGGCCACAGATGCAGATTCAGTGGTGAATAGGAGTGTCGCCGTATCCCCAAACTGAGTAGTCTGTTCTCCGCTCACTGAAAGGAAACTTGATGGGTCGTACTGGTTTGTGTACTCAGTCTGTATCCAATCGGCTGACTTGTAACCACTGATTGTTCGAAACTCGTCTATTCCTCCCAGGTGAATTTGCCCGCCTCCAGTTAGGCCGAGCCTGAACATGTTCGAGTCATCTCTCAACCTGTCTCCCAGTCCCATGTCCGGATTTGAACCTGAATCTAGCAGTGCACCATCCGCAAAACTGTAGGCGCGTAGTATTCCATCCCCTGTGCTCTCATACTTGTACACAATATAGTTCCAAGTCTGACGTTTCACGTATATGTTCAGGAAGCTGGTGGTTCCGCCATCAAAATGGATGTCAGGCTGGAACGAGGCGGTGTCAGGCGGCCAACCAGAAGATAGTCTAAAAGTCCTTACTAGAGTCATACTGACTCCTTTCTCGAATAGTCTGGGCTCAACGTTTGTCCATTCAGCATCGCTAGAGTAGTTGAAGTAGACCCAAAATGAGAACTGCCAGTCCGCCCAACCGTCGAGAATGCTTTCGCCATCAATGAAGGAGATGTAGTTGCCAGCCAAATCTTGGAAATACCTAGCACCCTCAATCTGTGCGTCTTGCATGAATGTGGTCTGTCCAGCTTCACCGTCATGGTCATTCTGACTCGAGTCTTCTAGGAACATGCCGCTGCCGGACGTTTCGGAAAGATGCCAGACACTGCTATAGCCTTCCCAGACCTGATGCGCATTGTCCAGCTTGCTTGCATCCGAAGCTCCATAGTGCATGCCAACTGTTGTGTCAGTCGAAGCCGATAGGAAGGGAACCTTCACCCAGGCTACCAGGTGAGCATGTGTCGAATTGTGGTCTGGGTCATAGAGCTCTATCTCGTGGTCCAATGTTTCCGAGCCGCTCGTGAACATGATGTCGTCGCCGTCGGACTGAGCGTCAGTCTTGAGGTCCGTGTCATATATGTCTATAAGAACGGGGAAGTTCTCCAGGTCAGAACTCACCTTTGTGTGGTCAATGGTCAAGTCCTTCTTGAACTGAAGCACCGAGATTGTGTCCTGAGCCTTGGGTAGTGCAAAATCGACAAATAGCCTCTGAAGATCTTCACCGCTTGAGCTCGCGGAACCCTTTATCTGAACGTAGTTCTGGTAATCGTTGGAAGACATGTAATCAAGCATAAGGCAGATGTAATTGCCACTAGACCATCCGGGCCTGGCGACAACTTCTTGCACGAGTGACGAAATGTCGGGGGATCTGTATCTGACGCCAGAAGTCCATGGGTCCAATGTCCACTCAATACTTGTATCGGACCATTCGTATCTGTCCTCAAGATGCGGCAGTCCACTGGTGAAGGGTGTTACGTTATTCTCTTGGGCAACTCGTATCCGAATGCCGACCACTCCCCCTAGTCGACCAAATGCTTCAATTTCAAGACGTGCCGAGGTGATCATAGTGCCTTGAGGGATGTCAAGTGGGAATTGCATACCTACTTGGTACGTATTGGCGTCGGTCCAGTCTGTATTCAATCCATATACTCCCACTCGAAGTGGAGAGGTGCTGAGTCCGGTCGTATAGTGGTCATAGCAGTCTCTGTAGGCGCCATCAGGAACGTATGGAGAAACGCTTCCTTGGGTCGATCCTGTGATTATGGTGCCATTGGCGGTGAGGCCAATTTGCTCAGGGAGAGGCCGAGTTTCAAAGATGATTTCAACATCGTCTATCAGCACTCGATTGTCAACAGTAGACGGTGGATTTCCCAAATAATCAGTACCTATCCCTATGTCCAATGGTAAGGCTCCCGGCACGCTGACACTTTCAAATACGGACATTGGGACTTGGACGACAGACTCTAGCCACACTCCCGTCGTATAGCCAGATTCGAAAGTGTGGAGCTTCATTTCAAAATCCCCTAGTCTTACAAATGTGAAGAACCTGTCATTCATCGTCGACGAGCCTTGAACTAGGTGATAGAACCTAATTTCTGCGGAATAGACCTCTCTCCAGGGCATTTGCACCTGCTGGCTGAAGAAGATCTCCATATCCGGATTGATGGTATTGCTTGTGGTAAAGTATGCGTTGAACTCCCAGCCCATTGACCCGTTGCGACCTACTGCAGCTCCTGAAGAATAGTTGAGACAGAACAGACGTCCGTATCTGGGATGAATCGGAGTTTCTGCTTTCTCGACCAACGCCCAATCATCTGGAACGAAGACGGTCTTTTCACTCCATGGATAGCCAGGTACTATGAAGTGTTCGCCATGATATTCATCGAGTGGTCCATTCTTGACCGGAGCTATTCGAGTTGAAAGGTGTTCGATGCTACCACTCAGCGCATCACCAGTCCATCCGTCAGGAGCAGTGATTCCCACTTGTGTTGGTGCAGATGAATCAATCAGTACGAGCCCCTGAGAGTCATTATGGGCCACTCCATTCAAAGTCACTGGAAGTGAGGCGCCAGTGTTTCCATAAGAGAGATTGCCCTGTGAAATGCTGTTCAAGCGGTCGAGCGTTTGTGGAAGCAAGGGAGTGGCGATTCCGGTCTGAGCCAGCATTGAACCTGAGAAGG
>CAYFTD010000174.1:0-5051 GCA_964345915.1 uncultured archaeon | reverse complement strand
TTCAACACAAGCCTTTTGTTGGCTCAATCCTGCTCTCGACACCGGGCTGCAAGAACCGCGAAAAGTGGACTAGCCTCCTGTTTCCAATCTGCCAAATGAAGAGGCATTCAGATGGAGTCCTTAGAACACAACGGCATCATCGTCCTCAGACCGCCAGAACCACAAGGCTTCGAGATAGTTGTCCGGGGTGAACCAACAATCCTCAATCAGCTTCAAGAAGAGATGGCTGTTGCCTGGGTGAGGAAGCTTGGTACTCCATATGTTGAAGATCCCGTCTTCATTGAGAACTTCATGACTGATTTCAGTAGAGCTCTCAAAGCCAGACCTAGACTGAGTCTGGAGGAAGTCGACTTCTCCCCAATCGTGTACTTCGTTGAACAAGAGAGAGCAGCCAAGGAAGCTATGACCAAGGAAGAGAAGAGAGCGGCAAGAGAGGCGAGAAAGGTCGAACGAGAACGCCTGAAAGAGGAATTTGGCTACGCGTTCGTCGATGGGGAACGAATGGAGCTTGGCAACTATCAGACAGAGCCGTCTGGAATCTTCATGGGTAGAGGAGAGCATCCTCTCAGAGGTCGATGGAAGCAAGGTGCCAGAGAGAGCGATATCACGCTGAATCTGAGCCCCGATGCAGAAATCCCGGAGGGAAGCTGGGCCAAGATTGAATGGGCCCCCGAAAGTATGTGGATTGCCAAATGGAATGATGATCTCACCAACAGTACGAAGTACATCTGGCTGCATGATAGCACTCCAATCAAGCAAGCCCGCGAGGCTGCGAAGTTCGACACTGCTATGCGGGTGGCCAAGAATCTGGAATCTATTCGGGCCCACATAATGGACGGCATTCATTCCGAGAAGCCGAGAAGAAGGATGCTTGCAACCGCGTGTTACCTGATAGACATGCTGAACCTCAGAGTGGGCGATGAGAAGGATCCAGATGAGGCTGACACTGTCGGTGCAACCACTCTAAGGGTAGAGCATCTGACATTCAGGAATGGCTTGGTTGTCTTCGACTTCCTAGGCAAGGACAGTGTTGCATGGCACAAGGAGATTGAACTACCACCGGATGTATATGACACGCTCTACGAGCTCTACGAGAACGCACTTGAAAGAGTCGAGTCCTACGAATCAAGGAGGGGCAAGAGAACCCAAGTTGATTCCAAGAAGCCAGCACAGATCTTCCCAAGTATAGGGAGTAGTCATGTCAACCGTTTCTTGAGCGAGGTTGATAAGAATCTGACTGCGAAGGTCTTCAGAACCTTCCATGCCACGTTGACAATGCAGGACGAGCTCTCGAAGAGAAAGACGAAACGTGCTGACCCGGACTTTGTCAAGAAGGAAGCCGTCAAGCGGGCAAACCTCGAAGTGGCAAGAGTGATGAACCATACCAAGCAAGCCCCAAAGGGCTGGCCTCGCACCACTGAGCGTTACCATGAGAGAATCAAGAAGGCGGAGGAACGAATCAAGAGGGCCGAATCTGTTCTCGTGGAAAAGAAGAAGCGGTTTAGGACACTCAAGAAGAAAGAGAAGGACACACTCAAAAAACGTCAGGCAACTGTTTCAAAACAGAAGGAGATTGTGGAGAAGAACAAACAATCAGTCGCAACTTGGCGTGAGAAGCGTAACAATGCAAAGATTGCTTGGGACAAAGCGCGGGAGAAGAAGCGCCGAACTCGTACGAGCAGGCGTAAGGGTAAGACCACCAAGAAGCAACGCATGGAGGATGCACAGGCCCGCATCGAACGAAATAGGGAACGTCTGGACAGGGCTGAGAGTGGCCTTGCTGCTGCAAGGGAGAGGTACAATAAGAGCAGAGCATCGTTGGAGAAGAAACAGCAATTACTCGCAGAACTCAAGGAGAAGTCTGCTGCGCGAATCGCTCGTGCTCAGAAGACCGTCAATACCACGATGGAGCGCGTCAAGAAGGCAAAGCTTGCCAAGGCGAAGATAGAAACGGACTTTGCGTTGGCCAGGGACTGCCGCAGCTGGAATCTGGGCACATCACTCAAGTCTTATGTCCATCCAAAGATTGTCTACAAGTGGTGCCGAAGGGTCGAGTATCCATGGCGGAAGGTGTATCCAAAGACCTTGCAGAGGAAGTTTGCCTGGGTTGAGGAATCATCTTAGACAATAAATGTTTCAACTATGATCAGAGATGAAGCGAACCCATTGGATCATTGTATAGTTTCCCTCTCAGTAGGTAGTCCCTTATTCTATGTTCTACCTCATCTCTGGTTTCTCTGAACTTGATTAGTATCTCTTCATATGTGCCCTCAAACGCCGCGGGGTCTTCAAGTGACCAATGATCCATGATCTTTGCACCTGGGAAGACGGGACATTCTCTCTTTGCGCTGTCACAGACGGTCACAACGAGGTCAAACTCTTCGCCTTCGAATCTGTCAATGCTCTTCGTGTAGAGCCCAGTTGTATCTGCACCTCGTTGTTTCAAGACGTTGATGGCAAATGGATTGACCTCTCCACCCGGATGAGTACCTGCACTGTGGACCTCATAGTCATCACCACCGAGCAGTCTGAGCAGTGCCTCGGATATCTGACTCCGGGCCGAGTTGCCAGTGCAGAGGAAGAGCACCCGTTTCAAGCTTCGCTTCTCCTTGACATTGTCAGCAAGTCCAATTGGCTGGCTTTTAACTCTCATCCATATGAATCATAATACGAATCCTGTCTGGTGCCAACAACACTGAGTAGATTCTCTTTCTGTTCCACTGACATTGGCATAGATTGATAATCCATCTTGATGAAGACTCGTACAACTGGTTTTGGCAAGGGAGTGGTTGGATGGACTTTGAGAGTGACTTCATCGAACTGGGCAAAGAAGAAACCGCGATGTTGAGCTGGTCTCCAACAGGTGTACTTGCGGTCGGTCTATCGAACGGCACAGTGCAAATGCATGAATCTGGAAATCTACCCGCTGTCTTGGGAAAGCACTCCAAGGCTGTGTCGTCCCTCGACTGGAGTCCCAATGGAGAAACCCTCGCAACGGGGGCTAGGGACAACACAATAATCCTATGGAAGCAAGACGGGGAAGAGGCAATCCTGAAGAAACACAAAGGACCTGTCTATCAAGTGGCATGGAGTCCCGATTCTGAGTTGCTGGCGTCCTGTTCTGGGGACAAGTCAGTCTTGCTTTGGAGGGGTGAAGAGCCGCTGAACACAATGACTGGACACACTGGTGCCGTTACGAGTCTATCTTGGAATCCTAATAGTGAAACGCTGGCATCAGGCTCAGCAGACTCCACAATTCGACTCTGGAATCGAGATGGAACTGACGAAGCTGTGTTGGAGGGTCACAAGAAGGCCTTGGCAAGGGTGACTTGGCATCCGGACATTGATTCCAAGCTGCTGGCTTCAAGCGCCTATGACTTCAACGTGCGCGTCTGGAAGAGCGGCAAGGAACATGCTCTCCTAGAAGGACACAAAGACCGTGTCTTTGGTCTCGCATGGAGCCCTGAAGGAAGAATCTTGGCCTCAGGGGGAGGTTTCAAGGACGCTGATGTCAGACTGTGGGACCGCGAGGGGACGAGTCTGGCAATTCTCAAGGGACACACGAGCAGCATCTACCAACTGCGATGGAGACCACAGGGCGACATTTTAGCATCCTCGTCGTTTGATTCAACAGTAAGATTGTGGCGCGAGAATCAAGAGATCGCGACTCTTACGGGACTAAAGGGTCCTGCCCTTGGACTCGATTGGAGTCCAGACGGTCAGTCAATTGCCTCTGCAGGAACCGGAAAGGTTGGGGTATGGAAACTGGAATAGACTAAGATCCCGGCGCCTCTTGTACTTCCCATGGCCCTGCAAGCTCTTTCACAGTGAATCTAGTCAGAAGCAGTGCCAAAACACCAACAATGGGCAGTGGGAGGTTTACAGGTGCAGGGTCTCCGCTAAAGGGTGGGATGACTAAGATTATCGCTACCTGAACAGCCAATGCTGTTACTATCCTCCAGGCATACTGGCGACGCTCAAGATGCTGCTTTCTTGATGTGTCATAGGCCAACCAAGCGACATACACAATTGGCCCATAGTACGGGAAGAAGAGTAAGCCGAAGGGAGAAAACGCGAAGGAGGGAGGAAATACACTGTACCATCTGTACTGCCACAATGGCGCAGATAAAACGACTGTGATTTCATCCGAGGGGAGTGGCTGAATCATTGCGGTAAATGGAGCAAGCAGATTCAGAATGAAAACTGCGTATCCTACTCTCTCAGTATACCGAAATTCCATCGCGCATCTTCCCGGTATCACTTGGATTGAGTTTCTTATTACTGCTCTCCTATGAGTACACCGTCTATGATCCGGACGCAGAGGCGTAAGGACTGAGAGAGTCTGAGATTATCCAGAGCAGGAATCTACGCCTGGACTAAAAAGAGGAATGGTGCGCTCGCCGGGATTTGAACCCGGGCCGGATCCGTTCTACGGTTCCGAGGGATAAACCCCCGCGCATTGGCAGGGATCCATCATAGCCCCTAGACAACGAGCGCGTCGAAGCACAACGCGATTGTGAGCGTTAAAAAGCTTATCAAGGGCAGCTAACATTACGCATTCTTCATACGAGTCTAGATGGAGCTGCTAAGCACTGACTGAACTAGTCACGAGCAAGAGGCTAGAATGGATTGACGTTTCAAAAGGCGCCGGAATAGTCTTCGTGATTCTAGCCCATTCCATGATACCGTGGCAGGACAATACAATTCAATGGTCAGTGATTGCGTTCATAACTAGTTTTGTAATGCCACTGTACTTCATCCTAGCGGGCATGACATATAATGGGGAAAAACATCGCGAGAATCTCAGGAATTATGCCATCTCCCGCGGACGCCAGCTCTTGATTCCGTATTTCGCCATTTACATCATTATGATGCTTCTATTCATTCCACTGGAAGGTTCAATTGATACTTATCTCACACCCATTGATCTAATCTTCTGGCTTCTCTATGGGGCGGGACCACCTGGTCAACCTACCTACTTGTGGTTCCTGCCTGTTCTATACTTTGGATTGCTAATCTTCGTTGTAATTGAGTCAGTGACACACACCTAT
>CAYFTD010000173.1:0-2169 GCA_964345915.1 uncultured archaeon | reverse complement strand
ACCGACGCGCTTATGTAAGACCCTCTCCATTAGACGCTACCGCGTGATTTGGGGTCTGGAGCATGTACGAACACTACGAACCAACCGAACGCGTGTTCGTGGACAGAGAGGAGTATCTCGACTGGATGGCTGAGGCTCTTGAGCGTTGCAGGGAGCGAAGCGTTGTCCTCCATCTTCGTGGAATCGGCGGGATTGGAAAGAGCTCGCTCTTGGACCACTGGAAGAGTACGATTGACGATACTATCTATCTTGACTGTGAACGTTACACTGAGTTCTATGACCGCTTGAATGTCATTGCCAAGGGAGCTGTCCATCTCGGTGTGAGTTTGAGGCGTTTTGACGTTCTCTGGCAAATCAGACAGCGCTTTGTGGAGGGAGTAGAACCTGTCAAAGAGGAAGGCCGGGAGTGGGCAAAAGAAATCGCTATGGCTATTCCTTTCATTGGTTCTCTCGCCAGCATTGGGAGTGCAATTAGCGCAGCTGGTAGCAAAGTGGCTCCAAAGCTGAAGAGCAGGTACGGTGATTTGGCAAAATGGCTACAGACCCACCTTGGGAAAGACCACGTTCAGAAACTTCTTGAGATTCTGTGGAAGGAGCCGCGGCGCGCAGAGTTCCTGTATCTTGATGCTCTGCTTGAGGACCTGAACAATCGCAAGTCTTCTGAGAGGCCAATTGTGTTCCTGTTGGATCACTCAGAGCGTGTCGACAATGAAACATGCCGATGGCGTTATCGTGGTAGGGATATCACCGAAACCGAGCTCTGGTACGTATTCCTGTGTTCGTTGTCCAACTGCGTTGGTGTCGTTGCGAGCAGACAAGCCCTGTCTAGCGAAACAAGTGAAGAACTGGAGATCGAGGAGTCCGAACTCACAGAGCTCGACAGAGAGAGCTGTATCGAGCTCCTTGAGCAACGGCAGATTGAGGACCCTGACCTTCAGGACAGGATTGTCAGCGTGAGTGGCGGGAATCCATTTGTAATAGGTGCGATATGCGACCTTGCAGAATCGGGAAGTCTGTCACTCAATGATGTGGAAGACCTACGTGCAGACACACTTGAGGTTGTGCGACTCAAGACCTGGAGAAGACTATTCAGTCAAGCCGAGGCTCTCTTTGAGCTGGTTGAGAAGGCAGGTCTTGTCCCATTCTTCAATCGGCGAATTATGACTATAGTTGCACCGGTTATGAGAACAGATCAATGGGACAGATTGATTCGCCTCAGTTTTGTCAAGTACCGAGGGGACAAGACTTGGGTGCTGCACGACCTTGCGAAAGAACTCATCGTAGCTGAACTTGGCCAACGGCTGCAGGCCTCCACAGATGAAGTGGCAGAACTTCTCGAAAAGTCATCGACGGGCGAGTCGGACTACACCCTTCTTGGGCTGGCCATTTCCGTTCGAGCACTGGCTGCAGAAAGGGATGCAGAGGCTAGAATGGGGTCGATTGTCTTTGACTTCATGTGGAATTTCGCTTTCTCAGACGCGATCACATTTCTCGATGCAATCACAATCGACACGAAGGAGGGTCACGCGATTGTGCAGGGACTGAGAGGCGGGGTTCTGGTCTTTATGAACAGGTTTGCAGAAGGGGAAGACGCCCTTCTGAGTGCACTTGAAACATTCCGGGAATTCGGGGAAGATATCTCGTACGAGCTCATGGTACATAAGGCACGGACGCTGCGCGATCTTGGTCGCCTGCTCCACAAGACCGATAGAACCTCGGAGGCAATAGAAACTCTCGAGAAGTCTGTCAAGATCTATAGAGGACTAGATGAGAAGACCTTGGGTTTTGCAATCAGAGATGTGGCACGAACCCTTCACGACCTCGGTTGGTACCTGCTTGTCGTTAATAGAGTGGAAGAAGGTGAGAAGGTCAATAGAGAGGCATATGAACTCTTTCAGAGGTCCAAGCGTACTGCATCTTACAATCCAGGGAGAGGCATCGTAGCTTCACTGCGCGGCGTCTGTGCAGCACTAAGCGATGCAGGTAAGAACGTAGAAGCAATAGACATCCTTGAGAAGGTTCTTGGAATCTCTAGAGAGATTGCCAGTGATGGGACACACGGCAACGTCTGGTCACTCGGTATAACCCTTCAAAACTATGGGGAACAGCTGAGAGTGGTTAACAGACCATATGAGGCAGAAGAGGCGTTCCGGGAGTTGATTTCTCTGG
>CAYFTD010000172.1:0-35017 GCA_964345915.1 uncultured archaeon | reverse complement strand
CATACCGAACTTGATTTTGATAGACTGGTATCTGCCACGGCAAATCTGACGGGTGCTGACATCAAGATAATCTGCACCGAAGCCGGTATGTTTGCTATCCGCGAAAGTAGAGTCTGTGTAATTCAGGAAGACTTTAGCAAGGGAATAGCAAAGATTCAGAGTCGAGGTAAGGGTGATGGCGCTCCGAGCACTTTGTATTGCTGATACGTTGTACCCTGATTGTAGTCAATCACTGCTTTCTGTGAGTCCTCATGAAGTACAGAGAGTTCCTTAGAACTAGCCTCAAAGACCAAGTCCCCTCAGGCATACCTCTCCCTAGCGGATATCATCTCGTAGGACATGTTGCCCTACTACATGTTGATTTCGGTCTGCACCCATATTTGCCCTTGCTCGGAGAGGCCACTCTCAAGTATGACGGAAGAATCGATTCGGTTGCAGTGCGTACCGGTGCAACGTCTGGAGTCATGCGGATACCAGATTACACTCTGGTAGCCGGTGATAGTGACACAGTCACAACACACGTTGAGAACGGAGTCAAGTTCAGACTTGATCCAACACGCATCACTTTCTCTGGTGGCAATAGAGGAGAGAGGGAACGCATGGCATCCATAGTCCAGTCTGGAGAGTGTGTTCTCGACATGTTTGCTTGTGTCGGTCAATTTGCTTTACCAATGGCGAAGAATAGGCAAGTAAGAGTCAAGGCGATTGAGTTGAATCCGGAAGCATACAAGTTCCTCGTTACCAACATTCGACTGAATGATCTTGATGACTTGGTTGAAGCCATTCATGGTGATTGTCGAGTGGTTCATCCCATTCATGGTGTGAATAGGGTCGTCATGGGATATCTGCATGATACGCATCATTTTCTTCCTCATGCATTGGAAGCGTTAGTGCCCGAAGGCGGGATGATTCACATGCATATTGCTTTGCCTGACAAGGAATTGGACAAGTTGATACGAGATGTTGAAGACATTTGTTCTAGTAGGGGCTTCATCTCAGACATCTCCATACGCGGCATCAAATGGTATGCGCCTAGCATTCGGCATTCTGTCCTTGACATCAAGGTCGTTCAGTCTTGAGATGATGACTGATAGAGCACAATTATTTTATCCCTGACTTTGAGTATCAAGATAGAAGATCTTGGAATAGTCCGAGGTATGATGAATGTCACGTAGACGTGGTATGTCGCCAAGAGCCATTGCCAGAATGATGAAACAAATGGGAATAGAACAAAAGGACGTTAATGGTGTGAAGGAAGTGATATTCCGCTTCGACAACAAGGAGTGGCTAATCGCAGATCCACAAGTCGTGATGATTAAGCAGGCGGGTAGTGAGTCATTTCAGGTGTCGGGCAGTAAATCAGAGAGAGCAGTGACTACTGAGGCAGGTGTTTCTGAGGATGTAACGTCCGAACCAGAAAAGGAGATTGAGATTCCCATGGAAGATGCCGCACTGGTAGCCAGTCAAACTGGTGTTGACATAGAAACTGCAAAGCAAGCACTGAAGGAGAGCGATGGCGATTTGGCCGCGGCAATCTTGAAGCTCAGACGTACATAGTGTAATACAAATAATACCAGTAGTTGTGCATTACTGTTCGGACTCCATTCTTTCCTTTAGGAATTTGAGTCTGAAGAAGTCCTCCCGCTCTCGTTCTTCTAGTGCTTGCTTCACATACCTTGCGGTTGCATCAAGTCGAGGAATTACAATTGTTTCAAGAGCTGACACGCGTCTCTTAGTACGTTCGACTTCGACAGCTAGTCTCTTGACTGTTGAGTCGATCTCGGCTAGGCGTACTACCGCCTTCAATGCTTCTTTGAATTTAGTTGACATGACGTCGAGTTGCACACTGGAGTCTGGTAGGGAGTATGGAAGTTCTGGTACGTATTGCTCAACTGATAGGACTGGTACCAAGACGCCCATCATAGAACGCGTAGAGATTCTCAGGTCAGCCTGAACTCTGCTCGCATTGGCAAACTCTACAACTTCGGAAGGTCCCATTATCATCTTGGTCTTTGTGAGAGCGGAGAAGGCTTCTGAGAGAGCGGTTTCAACTTTCTCTCGAGTGTCCTTGACCTCGGCAAGGACGTTGAAGAGCTCCATGATAAGTGAGTCACGTTTCTCCTTGAGTAGATCGTGACCGCGCTCTGCCAGCCTCATTCTGTTCTTCAATCGAAGAAGCTCCATCCGCGTTGTCTTGGTTCCTGGCAGAATCTTACTCATTGGCAGTCCCTTCAGAGAGGTGAATACGGATTTCCTAGGCTGAGCCGTGTCACATACTGATGTCCTAAAACTCTTGTGATGGGCATCATGTGAAAGTCACTACAAGTGCACTCATGATTATGGCAAGGGCACAGATGAGGAGCCAATCTCGAACGTATCTCTTCACGAGTCTGGGTCGGTCGTTGATTTGTCCGGTCACGATAAGAGTCATGAATGAGATGAATAGAAAGGCAAAAGGAAGAGCGACTGTCGAACTCGTCAGTGGCGCATCGGTAATCAAGATTGTTGCAGCTAGTGCTCCAAAGACTAGGAAGCTCAGTATCATCAACGAGTTCAGTACATGCCGGATTCGGTCGACGTCCATCATTAGTTACTCCTTTCGTATTGACCGGTTCGTGTCCGGACTAGCCCCCTCGCTGCTTCATTCTGTTCAAAAAGGTTACGTCTTGTTGGTGTGAAAAGAGTAGACACCGGAAGATTCACCGTACTACTTATTAGCCACTGACTCATCGGAGGATTGTATTACAAGAAGTACATGTGATACCGTGGGGTACACATCATGACAATAGCGATTCATGAGAGTGCGTTGATCCGCCACTTCAACACTCGCAAGGAAGTTTTGCGGGCTTGGGAAGAGCGGATTGGTGCTCGGTTCTCTCCCTTTCGTGGTTACAAGATGCCGGACTCACGACTCTACATTGAATGGCCGGAATTCCTGGATCACCTTGTGGATCTGATTCTCACTAATGAACGGCATATCTTCCTTAGAGGCCCAGTGGGATCTGGGAAGAGTACGCTGATGTTGCTTGCTCTCAGAGACCTGCCGACCTTAGCTGATCGCAAAGGAAACAAATTCGTGACTGGTTACGTTGGCATGACAGGACTCTATGAGAAACAGATGTCGGCTGCCATTGCCGACTCTTTGAGGATAAAGTATCGAAGGTCATGGGAGTCCAGTCAAATCATAGAGACTGTCGCTCAGGAATCTGTGAGAAGGTATATCGAAGAGAACTGTCGCACTGCACTGTTCCTTGAGGATGTCGCAGACAATCAGGAAACGGCATTCCACAAGCTGCGTTATCTGGCTGATCTTCCAACTCAAGAAATGAAAGCCGATTATCCGGACGTGCTCGATGAACCGATTGTCACTTTGATAATGTCTGGCACCGCAATCTACTGGAATGCCATGCTTTCGTTTTTACCACAGATTGCAGACAGGACTGAGCCTTTGGATGTCCCACCGTTTGATAATCAGAAAGCAAAGGAGTTCATCGGGAGAAGAATCTACTATGCTCAAGGACGCATAGACAGCTTTGACCCTGGTAGCTTTGAGATCTACCCATTCGATGATGCTGCAATTGAGGTCATCAATGAAGCGGCCAAGGGGAACCCACGTGACATCCGGATGTTGGCAAGAGGATGTCAACAGGTGGCCGCAGAGGGTTTCAGACGCAACGGAGATCCAGAAGTGGACAGAGAAACTGCCAAACTAGTATCAGAAGCATATGCTGAATTGCTTAGAGAGGTGCGCTAGGTTTGAGTGTTCTAAAGAAGTATCGAGATTCCGAAGAAGAGAGAGATGCAAGACCAACAGCTATGGAGAGAACCACAGTCGCTGAAAGAAGTAGGTCTGTCGTAGCAGTGCCTAACAAAGAACGAAAGAGTCCAATTGTTTCGTTCTCGTTCACCACAGAGCTTAGATCATGTCTTCAAAACGTGAGAAATGAAAGGGCAATCAATCTGAGTATGTGGGTTGAACGGAGATTACGGGAAGCTTTGTCTGAAGAGTTTCCGGACATAGCCAGCAGACATCTACAAGGGTAGCCTCATCAACCGAATCAAACTCATTCACTTCTTGTAATACACATGATACAAGGAGATATGCTTCTGCTGCAAATTCGTCATTTCATTTGCATCTCTGCGTATTCCGTAACTCGGGAAATGCACAGTGCTGCCAGAGATGGATCATCATAGCATGGAACTTTGTTCGTTTCGAGTAAGTTCCTTCCAGGTGCTCCTACATCTGCGGCTAACCATACTCCAACAACAGGCTTTCTCTCAGAGGCGTCCCGAATGCCTTCGAGAGTTCCTTCAGCGTGCTCCGTCAGTGTCATACCAGCGAATGTTGGAACTGCACATATGACTAACAGAATGTCTATATTGGGATTCTTCAGCAGCAGCTCGGTACTCGCACGGTATTCTCTCCGGCCCCCACTTGCAACTAGATCTACAGGATTACTTACTGATGCCATGTCAGGAAGAATCTGGTTTAATTCCTGTCTAGTACTCTTGTCAAGGATAGGGACGGTCAATCCATAATCAGACGCGGCATCAGAGGCGAGAACTCCTGCACCGCCTGTATTACTAATAATACCAACATTACGTCCCTTGGGGAGTGGTTGATAGTCAAAGAGTTTGCACACTTCAAGGAGGCTGTTCAGAGTAGGAACAGTAACACAGCGTGCTTGCCGAATCATCCCATTGAACACTTCGACTGAACCAGCCAAAGATCCAGTGTGGGACAATGTGGCCCTTCCACCGAGTTCGCTTCTGCCGCCCTTCAGTATGACAACTGGTTTCTTGCGTGCGGCTCCATGAAGTGACTCAAAAAAGGCCCTGCCGTGGTCCACTCCTTCAACGTACACAGCAACTACAGTCGTCCCAGGATCCTCCCCCAGGTAGTCAATGATTTCAGAGAATTGTACATCGGCTGCGTTTCCCAAACTTGCGAACTTGCTCATCCCAATCCCTTTCGCTCGAGTTTCATAGACGATCATTCCACCCAATGCACCGCTCTGAGAAACGAGAGCAATATTGCCTGATTCAGGCATCATAGTGAAGGTTCCATTGAAGAGTTTGGTGTTGGAAACACCAACACAATTCGGTCCTATGATCCTGACGCCAGCATTCTTTGCTGCCTTCACAAGCTCTCCCTCAAGCTTTGAACCAGCACTGCCTATTTCACTGAACCCTCCTGAAACGACAACCGCAGCTTTGGCTCCTGCCTTTTGGACTTCGGCCATCAGACTCGAACAATGTTTTGCTGCGACTGCCACTATGACCAAATCGACCGCCTTTGGAAGATCTGCTAGACTTGGATAAGCCTTGGCTCCAAGTATTTGGTTCCCACTTCGTGTCACTGGATAAGTTTCGACCTCGGACTCCAAGAGATTCGTCAGAATTGTATGGCCTAGTTTTCGATGGTCGGAAGAAGCTCCGACTAGTGCCACTCGCTTAGGATTGAAAAAGAGATCAATCTCGTGGAACTTGTCCACTTGCGAGTCCGTCATAATCCTCACGCGGCCTACAGTCGATTTATGTCTGCCGAGATTCTCCGTGATTCCATCAACCTACTTCGAGATTCTGCCTAGGAAACGTTTGAGTATGGTTCGATTCTTGCAATCAGATTCTAGTATTCCTTCAATTGCAGGCATTGTTTCAGGACACTTCTTGGAGATGTTCTCTAGGGCATCCAGTATAGGGTGGATCATCCATTCCTTCTTGCCACGGCACACAGTTTCAGCAAGAGTCAGAACCGAAGAATCATTGTAGAGATTTCCAAGAACATTGATTGCTGGTGTTGCAATGCGGGGATCGTCAAGCCTTACAAACTTCTCGAGTGCAATAATCGAGTCAATGCTTCGAATTGCTACATGGCTCTTCATACACTCAAGTACAAGTCGGTAGTTCTCACTCGATGATGATTCATGATACTGGGTCACTGTGTTCTCGAGTACGACGTTAAGGGCGGGGAACGAGTGTTTACTGGCAAGGGAAGAGAGGGTGTCCAGATCCTGATTGATTATGGCCTTCAGCAGATTTGCATACAATGAGTTTGATGGGATAACTGGGTGTTTTAGACTGGCATCTTCCTCTCTTTGAATATGAATCTGGCCACGGGTGCGTGGTGATACTTGTATTACTGATAATACCACTTCAAACTGGTCTGTCGGCAGTAGTGTTCCTTTGACTCCCAACTCCGAAAGTGCCCTTCGGCCATACTCTGAGTACCAAAGAGGTGTAACATCAATTGCATTCCCATCTTGAATCAGTCTAAGACCGGCAATCTCTCCCAGCCTGGCGGATTCAAGGGTAGTTTCTAGCTCCTCGAACGCTTGAACATTCGACATTGGAAGATCAAAGAATAGAGTATCACCGTTTTGTATTTGCTGTAGACTCAGTCTTTGGACGTGCGCACCAAAAGAGTGTGTGGCCTCGGCCAATGAGTCTTCGTCTTCCAGTTTCTTGAGAAGATTGATTGTATCGGAGTCTACAGGCTCCAGACCGATAGCTGAAAGAAGCTCAAATACCATCTCTCGGTACTTGATTGGCTCAATCCTTGTACGTGTTTTTCCGAAACTTGCCGGTGTGACGTAATCGGCCTCCGCTGCCTTGATCAGATATTGCAATGCGGTATTCCATCCTTCATCACGCTCTGTTGTAGCAACGGCATCGAGCAGGTCTCTACCCCTTCGTTCGCCGATTGCATCAGCAAGATGACTGATTTGCTGCTCTTTCTCGGATTCTGCTGCCTTGTCCTTAAGCGCTCTCATGAACCACCTTTTGTCGTCCTCATTGGTCAAGATAGCCACCGAGTCAAAACAGATAGTTCGACAATACCTAATGAAAAGGTTGGCGTATTAATTGTATTACACTTCATCGTTGTCTGGCTGTAGTTACTGCCTTACGCCTCGAGAGCTCTGACTTGAGGGCTGATGACGCATTGAGCTCTTCTAGTGCGGACAGTATCGTTTCCTCGACCAGACGATAGCTCTCGATTTCTTCCTTTGACAACTCTGCTTTGCCTGAGAGTACGTCACGTACTCTCCGGTAATCACCGATTCTGGTAGCAACCTCTTCGAAAGGACGAAAGAGTGTGTGATCGAACATGCCTAGGTATGCTAGAAGAAGCATCGTGTAGAAGCATCGAGTAACATTCCTTCGTGCTTGTTTCAGTGTTCTGTTGAAAGCACCGCGGGTGACGCCGGTTGCCTTTCTTCCAGACCTTGATCGAAAGGAGGCTTTGTCATCGTATGGGATGTGGCTGCCATACTCATCCTCCACGACCAAGTCGATTAGTAGGGTTTCCAACTGGGTCGTGGTTAGTACTGATTGATCGAGGAGTGCCTTCAGTATTGGCTCCTTCAACACTCGCCGTGTGGAGGTGGCAAGTTGCTTGATTGAAACTCCATCTCTCTTCGGATCCGATTTCTTGGAACTCATGGCATCATTCACCGACTGGTTTCTGTATCACGCTTTGGTTGAAAGGCGCCTTTCAGAAAATGGCTTCATAACCTTGTGAAGCGTGTTTAAGGGATTATGAGCACTGTTTTCTTTGTTGATCTGATGGGGCACTGTGCGGATACAGATTTGTATACAAATGATTGCGATGGTTGGCTTAAATGCTCGCCGGTAAACACCAAGAGAACAAGTCTGAGGAGAGAAAGAGGTTGGTAGGCTATCTAAGTGGGAGCTTCCATTCTGCCTCTGGTGGCATCAAGACAAATCCTAGGATTAGGTTCCCTCGGATCTCGTCAAACTTGAAGACACCAAACACATGCCTCTTCTTGCTGTCAGTCCATTCAATCTTCCCTCTTGCAAGATAGTGGTGAAAGATAGCTCGACAGTGCTTCCGGACGTCTGCAAATAGATTCCGATACCGTTTGCGTTGTGATGGCCTGATCCCCCACCTTTCTAGAATGAATCTGTTGGCTAGACTATTACTGGAAACTAGGACTGACTTCCGCTTCTTTCTTAATTTCTCAGTTGATTCAATAAGTGTCTTCTTGAAACAACCAGGGACACTTGCGAGTATGGACGGAGTCAACTTAGGTTCGAACAGGATAGACCGGGTATCTTCATCTGGGACATGCAAGTCAGTTCGTAGGTTGGTGAGGCTTCTGTGCTTATGAGGTCCTACAATAACAAAGTCTGTAGTGTCTTGCCATTTCAACTGCAAGCTGATCGAGTTTCATTGTGATCCTGGCTTTTGGTCGTGTAATGATTGTAATACAAGTCATACCGACCCATCTTTCACATATGAGAACCACTATGCATGCTTGGCCAATGCTTGAACTGACGACATTCCAAGTTCTAGGGCCTTGAGATTGACGGACTCATACTTCTTGGAGAATGTAGTGCGTACCACCTCAATGGTTGTATCCTTCTTTATTGGTGTCACTCCGGTTCCAAGAACTCCGCCTAGCATTACCATATTTAGGGACAGAGCGTTCCCGGCCTCTTTCGCGAGCTCCATTGCATTAATTTCTAGGATACAATCCGTGAATTTTCTCATATCTGCAATGATCTTCTCATGTGCTGGATACTCCGTGTTGCCCATTGAAACAGCTACTGGATATTGAACATGAGAGCTCATCAGTACGCAACCGTCCTCCATCACATAGTGGATCTCACGTAGTGTTTCAATTGGTTCAAAACCAACAAGTAAGTTGGCAGAACCGGGATCCACAATTGGTCCTCGTACACCATCTCCAATTCTGACGGTACAGACGACATGTCCCCCACGTTGGGCCATTCCGTGAATCTCACCCACACGGACATTATGAGAGTCAGCCAAGGCCGCCTTTGCTAATATCTCAGCAAGAGACAACACGCCCTGGCCTCCAACACCAGCAATAGCCACATTGACTGTATTACTATTATTACTAGTCACTGTCATACCTCCTCTTGCTTGATTGCACCTTGAGGACATACGTCTGTACAGGTACCACAAAGGTTGCAAAGAGTTTCTTCAATCACGGCCTTCTCAGTTTCAGAATCGAGATACATCGCTGGACAGGATAGACGATTCAGACAACGTTTGCATGTATTGCATAGCTCCTCGTCAACATAGTAGTCTGGAGGATACTCTCCGGTCTTACGTCGATTAGCGGCTGTGAGAAGAGCACAGGGTGCCTTTGACACCATCACTGCAGGTGCTTCGTTCTCCCTTACCCAAGTCACCATCTCTCGAACCTGTGCAACAAGATTTGCCAAAGGTGCGAATGGATCTACATCTATCACATACTCCACGCCAAGACCCCTACATGCTTCTGCTATGTCCAAAGGGGGTACCTCTTCTTGCATTCCGGTGATTCCAGTACCAGGGTGCGGTTGATGGCCAGTCATTGCAGTAGTACGATTGTCAAGGACAACCAGACTGATTGGATGACGATTGTAGACAGCATTTGCAATGCCTGGAAGTCCAGATGCAAAGAACGTACTATCACCTATCGATGCCACGACATCTTGATTTGTCACACGTGCTAGGCCGCAAGCAGTGGTTATTGATGAGCCCATGTCAAACAGGATATCTGCGGTTTCTAGTGGTGGTGAAATGCTTAGAGTGTAGCACCCTATGTCTGAGGGGTATATGGCTTTGCCACGCGTAGCACTCCTGATTGCATAATATGTAGCTCGATGAGGACATCCCGCACACAACAACGGTGGTCTCGGAGGAAGATCTGGGAGCTTCTTCACCTTCTGGTCAATAGCATTCCAGTTAATACTTGTATTACGATTCATAATCCTTGAAAGAGCCTCGATGACAATCCTTGGACTATATTCGTATGCGCGAGAGAAGTAGTCCTGTTCCTTCCCTACAATCTCAACGGGGATTGATCGTAGTTGTGCTATTCGTCGAGCGTGTGTTTCCAGGAAAGGCTCAAGCTCTTCGACCACGACAACTTTCTTGTGGCGCTTCAGAAAGTCGATGATGGTTTTCTCAGGAACCGGATGCGTCATACCTAGCTTGAGAACTTCTGCCTCAAGGTTCATAGTGGAGAGTGCTTCAAGGACATAGTTGTAAGAAACTCCGCTAGTAATAATCCCAAGGTCCCCTTGTCCGTGCGTGAAGTTGAGAGATGTAGATTCTGAAATTTCAGTCGCCCTCTTCATCAGTTCCAAGAGTATTGGATGACGTTTCCTTGCCACGGAAGGTATTGGGACAAAACGAAAGGGCTCCTTTACAAAGTCTATAGTGTTTGGCCTCTCTTTGATTTTGTTGAACTCAACTGGAGCTCTGGTATGGTTGACACGGGTGGTGGTTCTGAAAAGTACGGGTAGCTCCAATTCCTCCGATATCTCATACGCCTCCAGCAACATTGCCTTGGCTTCTGCAGGATCTGCTGGCTCAATCATTGGCATGTTGCCCATCAGTGCATAGTATCTACTGTCATTCTCGTTTTGAGAGCTCCACATACTCGGATCATCGGCGACTACAATCACCATTCCAGCACGCACGCCAACATATGCTAGAGAAAAGAATGGGTCTGCGGCCACATTGAGACCAGGCCCCTTGCAGACCATCATAGATCTAACACCGGCCACAGCAGCGGCTCCAGCCACTTCCAAAGCAACCTTCTCATTTGCACTGAATTCGAAATAGAAGTTGGATATGTGTGGTGCCATTGAGGTCAGATTGTTTCCTATCTCACTACTTGGAGTTCCAGGGTATAATGCTACAAGACGAACTCCAGCCTCAAGGACTCCACGAGCAATTGCCTCATTTGCCAGAAGTAGGGCCTTCTTGCCAACTTTGTCTTCAAGTAATTCCTTTGGCCTGGTCAACTATTGAGCCTCCGATTAACCAGTGGTTTTGGGACGAAACGACGGGGAGAGTGTATCATGTATCAACCTTGTGGTAATAGATAATGAAACTTAGTTCCCAAGTATGCTATCCAAGTCTTGTATTACAAGTATTATCATAGGGACATAGAACGCGTGTTCGAGTAATGTCCCAGTCATACTCAGATATTATGGCACAACACCCCTTCATTTCCAGTGGAGATGATCTATGGAGTTTTTTCAGCGAGTTATATAATAAGTAATTAAAATGGAGATATACTACAGCTTCATAAACACCTATTTATATTTTCTGATTTCTAATCGCATTATAACTCAATTGACTTTCTACTGGAAACCAAGGGGTCCATGGGTGTTGGAACACGTGTTCTAACTACCACAGCACCTCACCAATTACCTCGTAGACTTTCAGAACTAGGATATCCACGTAAGACAAGAAGAACTGATCAAAGACCGGCTTGAACTCTCCAGGGACTAGGATTGCAGAATCAGCAACCGCCTGAGCACCTTCACATTGGTCAATCAACCCTGGTTTCTTCTTTTGGCGAATCCCACTTCTTGTCTTCCAAGAGTAGACATAACCATGGAGCTCTTTGGTGAAAGACACTCTACGCGCATTGATCTGTCGAGCCCGCTTACAATCATAGAGATAGAGAAAGTACGACGACAATTCTGACAACCAATTACTGGAACACATGTTCTCATTTTCAGACCGAGTAATACTGAATGTGGGATGGAAAGGTTAAAGCGGACGATGAATCCCCCGCGAACTACCTCCAGATACACATCAACAAGCCAAAAGGAAGAGATCTCATGAACACTGTTGGTCTTCGACAAGAGGAAAAAGCCTTCGAAACAAGAGTGCCTGTTGTACCCAAGCATATTATGGAGCTATCCAAGAAACACCAAATTCAATTCATTGTTGAACCCAGTGACCAACGAGCATTTGACACTAACGAGTTCAAAGAAGTTGGAGCTGAGGTTGGTCAACTAAAGGGAAGAAACATTCCGGTCATCTTAGGAATCAAGGAGATGCCATCAGACTTCTTTGAGAGGGGCACAGTCTACGTCTTCTTCAGCCACACTATAAAGGGGCAGAAGCAAAACATGCCTATGTTAAAGAGAATCCTGGATGTGGGTGCTACTCTAATAGACTATGAACGAGTCATCGACGAAAAGGGTCGAAGGCTAATCTTCTTCGGTAACTGGGCAGGCATGGCTGGCATATCAGACACACTACGAGTTCTCGGAGATCGCCTTGACCTCAAAGGGATCACACCAAACCCCTTCTCCGGAATGAAACCTACCCTGCAAGCAAAGAATCTTGCAGAACTCAAGAAGGAATTCCAGTATCTGGGTCGTCGAATTGTTGATGAGGGCCTGCCTAAACACATGGTTCCATTCATTGTGGGCTTCGCAGGTTACGGGAATGTATCACGCGGTGCACAAGAGATGTTTGACCTACTTCCTCATGAAGAAGTTCAGCCGGAACATATCTCTGAGATCCCCGATCCAAAGGACAACATCCTCTACAAGTGCATCTTCAAAGAAGAGCACATGGTGGAACCCAAGGATCCCACGGCAGACTTCGTTCTTCAGGACTACTACAAGAATGGCTCAGCCAAATACCGGGGAGTCTTTCACAAGTATGTCCCTTATCTTTCAGTAATCATGAACTGCATCTACTGGGCTGAGAGATATCCGCGCCTTGTGAGAAAGGACTTCATGCAAGAACACTGGCACAACGAGAGCCGCAAACTCGAGGTGATAGGTGACATCTCGTGCGATATCGAGGGAGCAATCGAATTCACTACTCGATGCACAAATCCGGGAAATCCAGCGTTCACGTACATTGTAGATGAAGACCGAGCAAAGCTTGGTGTGTCTGGTGATGGTCCTGTAGTAATGGCTGTTGATAATCTCCCATGCGAACTCCCACGCGAGTCTTCCACATCATTCAGCGAAACGCTTTTGGACTATGTACCTGCGCTTGCAAAAGCAGACTTCAAAATACCATTCGAAGAGCTTGACCTTCCGAGAGAGCTCAAGAACGCAGTGATTGTATATCAGGGAGAACTTACGGAAGACTACAAGTATCTAAATCAATATCTGACGGCAAAGGAGAACCGACTATGAAGAATGTGCTCTGTCTTGGTGCAGGCCTGGTGGCCCGTCCTTATGTACAATATCTCAGTGACCATGGATTCCATGTGACAGTTGCAAGCAGAACGAAAAGCAAAGCAGATCGACTCATCACAGGCTGCAAGAACGCTAAAGCTACAGTCTTCAATATCAAGACTGACGACAGTCTCCTTGACAAACTAACAGCCGAGTCTGACTTGATCTGTTCAATTCTCCCATCCACCTACCATTTCAAAGCCGCAAAAGTGGCAATCAACTATGGGAAACCATTCTGCACGACATCATACATCTCAGAGGAAATGCAAGGACTAGACGAGGCCGCCAAGACAGCGGGGATTCTCATTTTGAACGAGTGTGGCGTGGACCCTGGGATTGACCATATGAGTGCCATGAAGATCATTGATCATGTCCACAATCAAGGCGGAAAGATAAACAGCTTCACCTCCTTTACAGGTGGCCTTCCTGCTCCAGAGGCCAACGATAATCCATTTGGATACAAGTTGTCCTGGAGTCCCAGAGGAGTTCTACTCGCTGGTCGAAATGATGCTCACTTTCTTCGAGATGGGAAAGAAGTCAGGATTCCGGGACCCGAGCTCTTCGACAACTATGAGATAATGGAGGTTCCTGGAATGGGCAAGTTCGAGGGATATCCCAATCGTGACAGCATGTCATTCATTGATACATACGCCATCCCTGAAACGAACACTATGCTACGAGGCACTTTCAGGAATCTTGGCTGGTGTAGCACACTCAAAAAGATTGCCGATCTTGGCCTCTTGTCACTTAACGAACGCAGCTTTGATGGGATGACCTTTGCTGATATGATGTATGAACTGGTAGACTCCAAGGAATTGGAAATTGCAGGGGCCGTTTCCGAGGTCATTGGTCTCAAGAGTGATAATCCGATAATCTCCCGTCTTGATTGGCTTGGACTATTCAGCACTCAGAACATTCCTTCCGGTATCAATACATATCTGGATGTACTCTGTTATCTGTTCGAAGAGAAACTGCAATATGCTCCTGGCGAAAGAGACATGATTGTCATGCATCATGAGTTCATTGCTGAGTACCCAGACCGAAAGGAGAAGATCACCTCGACAATGATTGACTATGGCATTCCCAATGGAGATAGTTCAATGTCCAGAACGGTCGCATTACCTGTAGCCATTGCAAGCAAGATGATTCTTGACGGTTCGATTACTCTCACAGGAGTCCAGCGACCAGTAATGCCAGAGCTTTATGAACCAATTCTCAACGAGCTCGAGAACCTAGACATCAAACTGGAAGAAAGTGTGACTCTGTTGTCTGGGGATTGATCACTTTCAGAAGCTACTTGCCTACGTGAAGCTGGATAGAAGCAAGAATTCCCTCGGCTCTCTCAGCTTCTTTCTGGACTTCCGAGATCTCAGTCTTGAGTCGATACGTATAGCCCGAACGATTCCCATGTCTTTCAAGATGGCCCTTTCCATCATTCCACATTCGGGCAAGATACGTAGAAGCAGTACTCTTTGGTAGGTCTTCATTAAATGTTGCTTGATAGATCTCGGCAACATCCAAGGAAGAGAACTTGCCGTGCTTGAAGGATGCATATATTACAATGTGCATCTTCTCATAACTACTCATTGACTCATAGCTGATTTCTTCAATCCCAGCATCAACTGCCTCTTCTTTCTCCGGGGCAAAGGAATGACCGGTACTCGCTTCCAAGAAGACCTTGAATTTCTCGAACATCTCCTTTATGCTGCCACCTTCGACTTGGAAGCTAGACTCTTCTCTCTTGGACTCATCTCGTACTACGATTCTGAAATCAAATGGCTCCTCTGTGAGAGAAAGAATTCTTCGGAATCTTGTCAATGCCTCATCAGGCTTGACGTATTTGCACTGAAAGATTTCTCGTAGGCCCGGGCCGGAGTTGTATGTGAACTCGTACAAATACCCCGTTCTCTCTTCAGTCTTCAAATCATTCACCCAGTTCCTTGTTTACTTCTACTTGGCTCAGTGCATGAAGCCGTGTTCACAAGTATCTGAATTCGTTTCTCAAATAAGTGTGAGTATGTGAATTGCCAATACCATGGTAACGGCTACATAATGCGTCTGTACGCATTCAGAACACGTCCGTTATGCTATAACTGTGCTGGCAGCTTGTGAATCCCTTAAAACACAAAAGAAGGCCTATGGTGCCTCTAAATCAGGAAATTGGCCCATTCTCCAGTTCTTCTCTTGTTCACCAAACTATGTACTTTGTGAATGACTCAACAAGCATTTCATATCTCTAGTTATCCCATTCCACTGGAAACCAAGGGGTGGCTTCATTCACAGGACTACGGACCTCTATGGGGTCCCATCAGCCCTCACGGACTGATTTGAGGTCCCTTTTCTGTAGACTATTCACAAAAAGGGCGCCATTCACAGAGGTTGACTGTGAAACCGTGTAAATACCGTGAATCTGTCAACAAGATCTGATTCAGATTGGTAGAAGATAATCTTCCGGACTCTCTCCAAGAACAAGCTGTTGATAGCTTTCACCACTTCTATCGTTGTCAACTACTTCGAGTCGACCTCTTGCTCTGACGAAAGAACCTCTGGAGGTATGTTCTGCAAAACGACCACGATAGCTGACCAGTCTTTTGATGTCTGGCAACTCATCACATTGCACAAGATAGATACACGGAGTGAAAATCGAGTCAGAATCATCTATCACCGAACACCTCGTTTCTCGAATACCCTCGCTTTTGATACTGAGGTCCTCATAGCGATGGCCAATCTCTCTTGGCAGTTTCACAGCTCTAACAAAGAAATCAATGGAGCTAAACACGCCTTGGAAAGCCTTCTGAGATTCTATTACTTGTAATACAGACTTCCATCTTCCAAGGGCTTTCCACCTAAACTTCACATGTTTCTCAAGCCGTTCATCTCTGTATCGGCTGACATCCGGGAATTGATCAAGGTGGTGTTTCAAGACAGAGTGAAGTCTTCTGGCTGGGTCTGAACCATATACAACAAGGTCGATATCAGATTCAGCGGTACTAAGACCGGCGAGCTGAGAACCAGTGAGACCAAGGTCAGACCAGTCGATGCAAGCCTGTTCAACAAACGCCTGAGCAAGCACACAGGACGCTTCTTCGAGATGAGTCAGATGTGCTCCAAGGTCCCTAAGTTGGCGCAGTCCATCAATGGGACTCAGGACATAATCGACACAATCAACTGGAACAGTCTGGAACACTCGTCCACGTTTCCTATCTGACCACAGAAACTCAGGGTATCTGTCACGAAGGTACTGTTCGCGATCCTTCAGCCTGTATATCTTGTTGAATCTTCTGCCATTTCTTGACTGGCGATTTCCTTTGTCATCAGGAACATACCTCAGATATGCAATCAATCGATCGCGAGGATGCACAACTCCCTTGACTTCAAATACAAGAGCCTCATCAGTCACAACGAAGTAACCCTCAATAGGCTGAGAGCTTAAGGACTTCACAAGAATGTAGATACGAGGCCAACAATTAAAGAGACCCCTCTCCTCAGGTAACAATACACTATGACTCCGGAATTGAACATAAGGCCTGATTTCAACATATTCGAAATAGAGCCCGAACTTGTGTACCTTGACTCTGCAAGCACCTCTCTAGTTCCAAGAGTTGCGGTAGATGCTACAAGCGAGTTCCTCAGAAACACAGTTTCATCAACACGCCGTGGAGCTCATCACCTAGCTGTAAATGCAAGCACCATGGTTGAGGACGTTCGCAACTCGCTAGCCGATTTCCTTGATACTGACAAATCTCAGATATCCTTTCAGAAGTCCATTCCCACATCCATTGCATCGCTGACATATGGTTTTGACTGGAAGGGAACCAAGAGAAGCAAGATAGTCATCGCTCAGAGCGAAGAACACTCTGTGATGGTTGCGCTTCTAAGAGTGGCCGAGCTTCTAAATCTCAATGTGGAACTGGTCCCAGTTGACGACAAGGGCATCTTGGACTTCGAGAGTCTTGAACGGGCTGTAGACGACAAAACTGGAATTGTTGCTGTGAACCACGTTTCTGTAGGTATCGGGACGAGAAATCCTATTCCTCAGATTGCTCAAATATCACACGAAAGTGGTGCAATACTACTTACAGACGCAACACAGTCAGTAGGAGTTTCTGAGGTGTTTCCTGATGCCCTAGGTGCAGATGTCATCCTATTTTCTGCCAACATAGGGCTCATGGCCCCACCCGGTCTTGTCATTCAATGGATAGAGAAGTCAATAGGAGAGAATCACCGACCAGGTATACTTGGTGGTTCAGCAGTTGCAGATGTCACACACAAGTCTTTCGAACTCGCGTTCCAGCCTGACAAGTTCGAGTCTGGAATGCTGAACGTACCCGCTATTGCTGGCCTAGGAGCATCGCTAGAATATCTACGAGGTCTCCAAGCTCGAGGTCTTTCTAGACACATGAGTAAGATTTCGTCCTATATGATAGAACGTCTAATTGAGATGCAGGCATTGACTATCTATGGCAATCAGGACAAAGACAACACGATCGTAGGATTCAATGTTGGAGTCGAGAATGGAATGAATTGTCATGAAGTGGCACTCTTCTTGGATGACTCAAACATTGCTGTACGAAGCGGACTAGTGTGTGCTCATCCACTCATCAAACCAATGTCAGACGAAGGTATCATTCAAGCATCTCTTCAAGCATACAACTCAACTTCAGACATTGACCGATTCATAGAGTCATTGCAGATCATCGTCAGGGAACTTCTCTAGCCATCTTGAATGTCAACCAACACCGAAGACTGGAGGATAAGTCACAAAATACTGTACTATGATGGCAAGGAGTATTCCGCTCATGACTAGACCCTTGCCTCTCTTAGTGTTAGTTTCAGTAAACCAAAGTATTGCTCCAATCAGCACAACAATTGCAGCTGAAACTCTGCCAATGAATATCAAGAACTCCCAGATCTCCACGAAATATGTCGCTATGAGATTAGCGAAGTCTACTATGGGACTGAGAAACGCACCCTGCATTGGTTTCACACAAAGGTTGTTTCTCCAAGTCTAGATTTAAAGTCCCTAAAGAACAGTGACTGACTTTGCCAGATTGCGCGGCTTGTCAGGGTCAAATCCTTTCCTTCGTGCCATATAGTAGCTGAAGAGCTGAAGAGGTACCACATAGGGCATCGTAGAGAATTCCGGTTCAATTCCATCAGGAATCGCAAACCAGTGATCGGATAGACCCCTGAGTTCCTCATCACTTCTCTCAATCACAGAGATGATCGATGCTCCACGAGCTTTCATCTCCATAACATTGCCGATTATCCTGTTTCTGGTTTCATCCTTGGGTGCTATGAAGATGACAGGGTAGTTGTCTTGAACAAGTGCTATGGGTCCATGCTTCGATTGACCTGCCGAATATGCTTCTGCGTGATTGTACGATATCTCCTTGAGCTTTAGAGCACCCTCTTCAGCAGTGGCTTGGGAGATCCCTCTACCCAAGAATAACAAGCTAGGTTGGTCATAGAGAAGTCCAGCTAAGCGTCGAGCTCGTTCTTCATTTCTCGATATGACTTCAGACACTATGTCTGGCATTTCCTCCAAGAATCTGCGTTTCGTTTCAATCACTTTACTCTCAAGAAAACCTGTAAGCTCACTAAGTGCCAATGCCATTTGAGCAAGTGCAGTCAGCTGCACCATGAAGGTCTTTGTGGCAGCTACTCCAATCTCTGGTCCAGCCTGAGTGATCACCGTATGGTCTGCAATGCGTGTTATGGAACTACCAACCACATTGGTAAGAGCGATTACTTTTGCGCCGAAGGTCTTAGCATACTTCACAGCCATCATCGTATCTGTTGTTTCCCCGGATTGCGTGATTGCAACTACACAGTCCTCTCCAGACAACGCATTGTACACTGTGTCGGGGAAGTCACTAGCAAGTTCGAAGTTTGGCAGGACGCCTGCAAGCGAGGCAAACATGTGTCTTCCTGCAATGCCAGCGTATCCAGAAGTACCCATAGCGAGGAAATAGACATTCCTTGCTCCATGAATTATCTTGGCTGCTTCTTGAAGGACTTCCGGCCGAAGTCTAAGAGTATTCCTTATCGCATCCGGTTGCTCATGTATCTCCTTCAGCATGAAATGAGGAAATCCACCTTTCTGAGCTTGATCTGCAGTCCAGCTGATCTCTATCGTTTCTCTCTCCACCTCGGCCCCATTGGAGAGTTTTCGAATCTCAACTCCATCTGTTGTCAGAGTCGCCACTTCGCCATCGAGGAGCAAAATCATATCCTTAGTCATGGGCAGGAATGCTGGTATATCTGAGGAAACGTACGTGGCCCCTTCCCGTTTTCCGATTACAAGAGGGTTACCATCACGAGTACATACTATCCTACCATCTTGTTTTGTTGTCATTGCGACTATTGCATATGTACCCTCAATTCGATGTGTGACTTCGGTGAGAGCTTCAGTTAGGCTCAATCCGTCTGAAATATAGTCCTCAAGCATGTGAGGAATCACTTCAGTATCCGTTTCAGAGCTGAACTTATGCCCTTTCAAACCAAGCTTCTCTCTGAGCTCTAGGAAGTTATCAATAACCCCATTATGAACAACTGCAATCTCATTACTGCAATCAAAGTGTGGATGTGCATTGTACTGGGACGGAGCTCCGTGAGTGGCCCACCTAGTATGCCCAATCCCTATACTTCCTGGCATCTCATCAAGATTGAGCTTCTTGTGAACCTCTTCGATCTTGCCCTTGTCCTTCTTCATGTGAAGCTGCCCACTGGATATGGTTGTCATACCGACTGAGTCGTACCCCCTATACTCCAAACGTTTCAATGCTTGGTGCAAGAATGGGGCAACTTGACCACGTTTCTGAACAACGCCGATGATTCCACACATGTATTCAATGGACTCCTAGCTCTTCCTATGGACAAACAACATTAGTGTATGTACAAAAAGGGTTTCGCTTTCAGTCAGAATCAACCCGTAAGTTCAATCTCAATATAGACCGAGTCTGGGATTCGTACTCTCATGATCTGACGAATCGCTCTTTCATCCGCATCAATATCAATGAGCCGTTTATGAACTCTCATTTCCCACTTGTCCCAAGACTCAGAACCCTGTCCACAGGGAGTCTTTCGAGTAGGAATGACCATTCTTCTCGTGGGTAGCGGAATTGGACCAGACATACGGACTCCTGTCTTGCGAGTGATTCGCTTAATCTGGCTACAAACACCATCTAGATGTTCGGTGCTTGTGCTTGACAGTCTAATCCGTGCTTTCTGGGTCATATTGAGTTCAGCCTCGCAAGTAAGCTGGACATCGCAACGGAATTACAACCGGATAAAAAGGTTGTCTTATGTGTTAGCCGAGATTGCCCTGACAACATCAACGACAACGTCCATAAGGACACACAATACAACGCGAACAAGTGTCAGATTTGAATAGTCTCACGGTCGTAAAGTTGGGAGGGTCTGTCATTACGCACAAGGACTCCTCACCACCAAGCGTTGACAAAGAGAACCTATCCCGCATTGCACATGAACTTGGTTCCAATACTGGTGAATTGATCCTAGTTCTTGGAGGAGGCGCCCATGGACATCAAGCAGCTCATGATTACGGTTTCGGAAATAGCTCAACTCCTAGGGACCAGCTACTGAGAGGAGTTCCACCAATTCGCCACAATATGACCGTATTGTCCCATGAGGTTGAACATGTCCTAAACAGCGAGGGAGTTAGGGCGGTTGTATTGTCTCCTTTCACGATGACAATGCTACATAATGGCGAAATCGTAGACTTCGGAACCGAGATACTTCGGAAAACGCTTGATTCCGGGCTTGTTGCGGTGACACATGGTGATGTTTGCTTTGACGATGTTCGGGGAGCATCCATTCTTAGTGGTGATACAATTGCAGTCCACCTCGCACGAGAGATGAAGGCAGATGCATTGTACCTTGGTACCGACGTAGACGGGGTCTTTGAGGAGGACCCCCAAGCCAATTCGGGAGCTGCTCACATCGACACAATCGACCTTTCAAAGAGAGAAGCAATCCTAGCAAGTACAGGGCCATCTTCAGTCACTGATGTCACCGGAGGAATGGAAAAGAAGCTTAACGAGATCTTCACGTTGGCCGGACAAGGTATTGACATAGCAATCTTCAATCTTGGAGTTCCGGGTCGTCTTTCCGACCTGTTCTTAGGCGAATCCACAGTATGTACAAGAATACGAATCTAAGATGCGAAGCACGCTCAAAAGTCCAAGAAAATCCACTATCCTGTTGCAGTGGTAACTGAGAGATACTCCGAGAAGTCATAAAGCTGGACGTTTCCTGGCATTGCTATACTCTCATCGAGATACTCGGCAGCAGTCAACACACAGACTATCCGAGTTGATCCACATGTTCTACACGCGATGTTGTTGTGAAGGTGAAGTAGAGTATTGAGTTGTTGCTGGTTTGGAAACACCACGTAAGAAACGCCATTACAACACAGATCATAGTAACTGTGGTTTCGCTTAACCCTACCGTTCTGACTGCGAAGATCCTTTCCCAAGGCATCTATAACAGATTTCTTGAAATCCTCAAGCATGGCCGAGTTGACAATCCAGAGACCCTTGTGAAGATTTACAAACTCCAATTTCTCCCCCACACGTAGAGCAATGAGGACCTCATCAGCTAACAACTCAGTCAAAGCTCTCTTACCTTCTTCAACGCTCAATGGAGCTGTGTGACTCTTGACGGACTGCAACGCGGTCGTTTCGATGAAGTCCAACAGAACATCCCACTGTACATGCCCTTCTGACAGTCCGACGAAATCCTGGATCAATTGAAACCACAGACGCATCTGAATCGCCCGGTTAGTGGCGGTTCCAACGTCATGCATTGCACCAATCAAGTCCACCTGTCCAGTTTCATGCGAAGCACCTTCTGGGTTTCTTTGCGTGTTGAATGATTTCACATTCGTGTTCGACAATGTCTGAGGATGCAAACTCTCAATCATTGCATCAAGAGAAGTCGGAAAGGCAGATATGGTTGTTACCGCATCAAAGGCATCTGTGCTATCCATGATCTCTCTGAGCTTGGCAGCTGCAACACTACCCCTAACAATCACGGTCAGCTCGGTCACATTGTTACCTAGATTTGCCATGCATTTACGAATCTTGTCAAGGGTTGATTCCATCGAAGACGCTTTCAGATGTTCTGGAAGTATCAGAATCGCCTTATCGTCAACCACAATATCCGGGCGATCAGTCTTACTTCGTTCGGGTGTTGTTTCAATTGATCCTAGTCGGTAGACTATATAGTCAGCAATTGCCGTTCTCACCGCATCAAGACAACGGCCTGGCAGAGTGAACAAAAACCCCCCGGGGACTAGAGAAAGGGCCTCTCTATCAACTGTTCCCAAAGAAACAAGGTCTCGTATGACTTCATCTATGTCCTCATCTTCTATTCTAGGGTCAATCGACCTGAGAAGTCCCTGTATTTCTATTTGAGTAGCCATGTTCCTTGATGCAAGAAAGGCAACAACGTGTGATCCAAGCTCTCCGAGCCTATCAAACACTGCGCCTGCAGGCCGTTCTGATTCCAATTCTCTGGATGAAACAGCTATAGTATCTTTGTTGTGGGTTCCATCAGACGACTCTTCTAGCTCTTCACCAATTAGGTCATCTCTCTTGTGCATTCGGTGAGAAGTCGTGGAAACGTCGAAAGGACGGGTAGCTAACTCGAACGCCTCGATGCCAGGCATTACAATCAAGGCTCTACCACGTTTCAAGGATCTCAGATACCTCTCCTGATTCTTATCGAGAGACATGAATCTTGCACCAACGTGACTATCATATGGCAGACGAAATGTGATCTTAGTGGCCGTGTTCGCGAGTATGTTGGAGGACACGTTGGGTCTCGTAGAAACGATGACAACTCCTTGTCCTGTTGCTCTTTGCAGCATTACCATGGATTCACCTGTTGTGATGTCTGCTGCCGAGTGCCTAATGTAACTCTCAGGAACCAGATTGCTGGCCTCTTCGAGAACCACGACATGATGGAGACCAGGTCTTACTCCTCTTTGCATAGCGAAATCGAATATCCGCTTTGCAATCAGATTATACAGCAATCTGGCGGCATCCATCCCGCCGACTCGTGCAACATAATGTAGATCAAGAATCACACGCGTGCCCATCAGCTCAGAGATTCGCATTGCTCTGGGTCCACCACCCAATATTGATCCAAGTGGTTCCCGGGAAAGCACCTCTAGACGATTCATCAATGCGTCTCGTGTCATCCGTCCGGTTCGATCTTTTCCAGCGAGTTGAGAGATTGTTTCGATTAATGTCTGAATTGAGTTCCCTCGTTCTTTCTTCTTGGCAACAAGGAGAACTGCCTCTCTCAGAAGCTTCTCCATTGCCGGGGAAAGCTCAGATGCCACACCTCTCTCATTCAGCAACTCTCTCAATATCGCAAATGTAGTATGTGCATGTTTCTCCTTAGAATCAGTTTCAGAATCCATGAAGTCAATGAAGAATGAAGGATCAGCACCAGGTCGAAGCACAAGAACATCGCTGTCACATACGTCCAACAGCTCAATGTACTCTGATCCCTTGATATCAAACACCCACCAGGGCACCTGCGATTTCTTACTCAGCTCTGCAACAAGATGCTTCACAAGAGTGGTCTTTCCAGTTCCAGTCGCTCCAAGGATAGCCACATGTTCTCGCAACCATTCTGTCTTGAGTCCAATATTGTTTAGAAGCCGACCCCCAAAGACTGCCTGGCCTACCACTAACTCGTTCTCAACAAGCTCTCTAGCAGGTATAGAAAAGTCGGGTACTTGGGAGGCTGCAATGACTGGCAGTTGTTGAACGGGCGTGTTGACAAAGGCCGCTAATCTACTAACATGCGTCTTCTCTCTTTTCATATGACGTCGTAGGAGCAATCGGAAGGCGGTCCTTCTATCAATTGTCTTATGCTTCAACAGAACCTTGTCATCATCTCCCCATATTGAATGCACGAGTCCAATGGTCCCTTCTCGAGATTCCTGCAGCTTTTGAGGTTCATCTGCTTTTATGACTAAATGGGCCGTCGTATCAAACCAGCCCGTACTCCCTTGAATCTTCTCGTAGCGCCGTACAAGCTTCCTCTTCTCAGATTGGTCAGCCAAAGAATCTTCATTTCGCATCTCCTTCTCACGGATTGTCTTCCACTGTTTCTCTAGCTTCCTTTGTTCTCGACGAGATTTCGACCTAGAGAAGACACATGAGAATACGACGTCGTATTGTTGTTTCAACGCAGTAGAAATAAACACGCCTACCTGAGACCTCTCTGTTGAGGGTTCGACACGAGGTTCTCCAGCAAGCAGCAATAGGCAGACTGACCTCTTTGTGAACGATAGACCCTGACGTGCATCAAGGTCTGCGTTGATTAGTCCCAAGGTCGCGTTCTTCAGATCATCGCCTTTCAATTGACGGAGTTCAATATTACTCAAAGAAGCAAGGAGAATTGCTTCTGCTCTAGTAGCTTCTCGTTTCAACAAGTCCGCAGTTTCATCTGAATCGCTACCTGATCCAGTTATGAAGAGGCGCAGATAAGGTGCACCGCCTAAAACACCGGCTTCGTAGGTCATGCTGACACGTTCATCCATTCCGGCACGCAATGCCAACAGGTAGGTTGTGTCATATTCAGGCCGTTCATTCTCTCCAGCACGAACAGAACCTGAAACCGAAGCGATGTCAAGACAGCATGTTGCAACCATCTGGTCTTTCAAACGAAGTACGAGCAGTTCATCATCTATCGTGACCGAAGCCCGCTCAGAAATCAGTCTTTCAACGACGACTAGGCCGCCCATACACAAGGGCACACCACAGATGAGAAGCTCTACCATGAGTTTGGATGGGATTGATAGCGCACCCAACAGACCTAATGAAGGAAGTAGATATACAGTCAGAAGGTAGAGTGCACAAGTGACAATTCCTAGCTTCCAAACAAGCTCAATTCCACGCCACAGTATAGGGTACCCTTTCATTTGCATCAGTTCTTCACTATCTTCTCTGCGCAGTCTTTCAGTGGACATGCAATATCACCGCATCAATGACCAAGACGCATAGGGGATGCCCTTACTGTCATGACCAGCTACTCGTATTCCGTGTTGACATATGAACTCCCCTCGGCACTCGCTCAGCAAATCATCCAGAAACACATACATCGATAGGAGATTAAAAACCGAGGAAACAGACTCATTGATGCATCAGAAACTACCCCCGCTGTCTATGAGCGGAATCTGATCATACCCCACACGGCCTACGCATCTGATGTAGAATTACTGAGGTGCACTCTCTTGAGAAAGCTCTACCTAGCAGGAATCTTGGCAATCGCATTGTCAATTCTACTGTCACTCACAAGTACAACGAATGTTGGTGCAGAGGAGCAACCCGTTGTTATCAGAGGAGAAATAGTACCAATCAACGCAAGACTACTCCAGAACGGATCCTATGGTGATTTCGTACCTGAACAACAGCTAGATTTCTATGATCAATCACAGAACTCATTCATAGAATCTGCAACCACTGACATCAATGGATGGGCGACAGTATACTGGAACCTCACATCAAATCATCCTCTAGGTCCTACACTACTGAATGTGACTTTCGATGGCAACGATACGCTCTCTCTTGCTCCGTCATGTCAATGGATTACCGTCATAGTTGCTTCCAATACTCAGATTAGCATGTTCTACAATCAATCAACCTTTCATCCCGAAGATCATATTCTCTTTACAATCGGCATAATTGACGACCACAACAAGGCCATCACCGATGCAGTGATAGCTGTCTATCATGGCCAGTTCCAACTTGCAGTTGGTATTACCAATGATAGCGGCTATGCGACTTTCAACATTGAGTGCAACATGTCTTGGGGGTCATTTGGCAAGAACAGACTCAGAGTCGTCTATGAACCTGACATGACAAGCTATCACAATGGGTCCGAATATCTCTTCGAGATTACCATAGAACAAATCCTAACAGATATCGTTCTGGAAGACTCCAACGGGACCCAGTTCGTGCTGAATGAGCTCTTCTGGTTGAAGCTGAGTGTAGATGCCGCAGGTGAGAACTTTCCCAATGCCACATTAGAAACCCTCATTGATGGAGAATTCGTTTGCGCCATCACAGCTGACACACAGGGAGTTTCTGAGCTTTGCATCCCCATTGATCATCAGCTAGACTTGGGACCACACAAGGTTAGAGTAGAGTTCAATGGGACAGACCGCTATTCCTTCTCCTTCCTTGAAATCGACATAATTGTGTATAGTCCTGTACTACCACACATCGTGTTTCCGGAGCACATAGCAACTGGATCCAAGACCGAAATCCAGATTGAAATCCATGATTTGCTTGGAAGGCCAATCCCAGATGTTTCTATCACGCTCAGAGACCAAACAACAGACCGAACCATAAGTCTGCCAGTACCAACCGACCAGACCATAGTCCATTTCCAGTTCCTCTTCACTGGCTCTGTGGGTACCAGGAGCCTATTACTCACAATCTCAGGAAACCCCTACCTAACAAACACAAGCTCGACACACTGGGCGACTGTCTGGCTAGTGCCAGCTATCTCGATTATCCAGAGCAATACCCGAGGCTATGCTTCTCCAACACAACGACTCTCCTTTCACATTCAACTGAATTCAACGGAAGGCAGTCTTCCATTTCGGTCGATTGAATGTGGCCTTGACGAAACAGTTCTAGCATCATCCGTTACAAACTCGGAAGGGCTTACAAACATGACATTGTACGCGCCCGAAGACATCGGGAACTATACTCTGTTTCTCAAGACCAATGGTAGCCTATCTTCTTACGAACTGCCCGTGAGTTTCGAGGACGTGCTTGTGGTGACCACCTTGATGCCCGTAGACGTCATTTTGAGCCACTACCACACCAATCCGACACTAAGGGAACTTTGGATTCATCTAAATCTGCAATGTCTCAATGGCACAACAGTCGGCGACACAACACTGCTCTATGAATGGCTGACTCACCGTGGGTCTGCTACAAGCACCCATTCTGGTCACATCGAGCTTGTTCTTCCTCTACCCGCCAACGCAGGCATCTTCAATCTGCACTACGAAATCAAAGGCACTTCTTCCCTACAACCGTCTAGGGGACACATCTCTATCACTGTATCCGAAACAGATGTACTAGCATCGCAAGGAGTGGGGATTCCAGGACTAGTATTGAGTCTGTGTGTTTCAATTGGCCTTCTCGGGATACCAATATTGTATCGAAGACACCTGATTGGCTAGAAGAATCGAATGGTGCTCCGGCCGGGATTTGAACCCGGGTCGGGGGATCGAGAGTCCCCCATGCTGGGCCGGACTACACACGGCAATACCATGATGATTCTCATAGCACATCTACCGGAGCTAATTGGCACCAATCCGGAGCGGGAGTGCTCCCTCAGGACCACAAATAAGGCTTTCCCCGCAAAAGGGCCATTTGAAGCAGTATGATACCACTGGCTGAGTGACACTAGGGAAAGAGACTTGTGAAACTGCTCCAGCTATCCTCCAAGAGTTTCAGAAGACTTCCGACAATGTCTTGTGCCCACCCCGTCGCCTGTAGGATAACGGCTATCACTATCGAAACAGTGACCACTGCAAGACCCAAGAGAAGACTCTCCTCTACCAGGGGGCCACCAGATTCATCCACGATGAGGTCTTTTTTCACCATTAATAGGTCCACCTGAACTGATGTCTAGGTAACGGTATTTTAAGTGCCCCAAAACATCACAGCCGGCGAGTTCCTAGACTCCCAAGAATTGCATCGGATGCCCTCGTTTCCATAGTCGATCACCTAATGTAGGTCTTACGTTTCCAAGAGATGAATCGATTTCTTCTCTTATGCACCCAACAATAGCCTCGAACGCGGGAACATGACTATCAAGTCCTAACTCGCGCGAATGGAACAAGAAGGCACCATCCTCTGCCCATTTCACTTCATTTGAACTACGACAATTGTACACCGTATGTAACCCTAAGAACCTAAGAAACCCATCAATGATCGCCTTTCGGACTTCAACGATGCTACTCACTCTGCGATACGATCTACCAGGTATCGGTCTCTCCATCGTGACAATCAGATCCATAAGTGCCATGCTCGTTGTTTCTATCTTATGTCCTGCAGTCCAGCGAGAAACAAGACTTTCTGCTGAGTAGCTATGGCATGTCTGCATAGTCCTGAGCCCAGCTGCGATGGCTTGGAAGAGAGCCTCACTGTGTTCCTTGGTCTGTATCTCACCGAGGATGAGATAGTCTGGCGAGCGATGGAGGCTTTTCACTATCTCTGCCGTCTTATCGAATCTCCTACTTGTTTCATCAACCGGATCTACACTGATACGCACTTGGTGGTGGTCAGGTACAACTCTACTCTCAACAGCATCTTCGATGTAGACCTTTCTCCACATTGAAGGTGTGCTCATATCGAGAGCATTCAACAGAGTTGTCTTCCCTGTCCCTGGACCACCAGTTATCGTTACGTTAAATCTGGAACCAACCGCCAATAGGAGAATCGCCGCCGCCTCTGAAACAAGAGTTTCGTTTCGTATCAGGTCCAAGATGGAGAATGGGGACTTCTTCGCCCGACGAATCTCAAGATGCATTCCATCGTGACTAAGTGGTGGTATGCTTATGGCCAAGCGCAGTACAACATCAAAGAGCCTGAGCTCAGTCTTGAGCGAAGGGTTTCTTCTGTCCAGACTGAGGTTGCTCTCTGCCCTTATCAGGGTCACAAGTCGTTCTACGTCGCCGTGCGGTAGTTTAAAGCCTGATCGACAACGACCAAAGCGGCGATGGTCAAAATAAGCATAGGTTCCAGGTCTGTCCACGTAAACCTCCTCAACCTCGTCGTCCAGCAAGAGTGGAAGAAGTGGTCCCAATACGGAAGTTCGTCCAGCCACAGCATCAGATATTCTCCTTCTTGTCATATCGCTGATCTCTGGTAACGTTTCCATGATGTTGTCAGAAACACATTGAGACAGGCGTCGAAGCCTATCTGAAAGCTCTACTCTGTCACCAGACAGACCTTGTGTCTGTCTATGTATGTTGTCGCTAAGCTCATTCAGAAGCCCATATTCTAAAGGACTCTTGACTAGAGGGTATGTTCGGTGCAGGAAACCATTCTCATTCGAGCTATTATGGAAGAGAGTGAGATAGGGATCAACAACATAGACATCAACCAGACTTCTCTCTGAATCAAGAACCTTGCTATAGTCATGGACATAGACCGACTCCCAAGAGTCAGAATACCACGGCGGTTCGACTGGAAACGATTCTGCTAGACCACCAATATGAATGAGATTCCTATCCGGTTCAAGTATAACGACTCTAGAAGAACCATCATCTCTGAGGAGAACGAGCTTCGAACACCTGGACAATGTGAAGTCTGGACACTCTTGACATCTATCTCCTGGACAGCTGAAGACAGATACATCACGCTTCGACATTCACTCTCAGCTCTTTCAGTCAATTCAGATATGATAGGTCAAGCCCGGTCTAACCAGGCCCACTTAGCACCACGATTTCTTTCTTCATCATTCCGAAGTGATCACGTATACTATACTCAGCCACTTCTGTTGCTCTGGATGTAAGCTTCTGAGTGAGCACAGAACGTCTTCCATTCTCATCAGCAATCAATCGATCACTGGCATAGGCCGCAGAAACTGTGAATATGAACGGGTTCCGACCCCCTCTTCTTGAAGGTGGTATCATCCCGAGAACCTCAAGCATCTTGTCTCTGAGCGCATTTTCATAACTTCTCAAGTTCCAGCCGCGAGCCTTCACCTTCCTGACGACTCTCTCACTATTCATTAGCATCGACAGAACTCTTGGCACATAGTCCTCTGGACGACGAATTTCAGGAGCAAAACCTGTCAGCGATTTGAGCCTCAATGCCTCTCTTACTATAGCCCTAACATTTACACGGTGGCCACACCTCTCAAACGTATTGGCTATTTCGTCCAAGGTTATTGGAGCACCTTCTCTGAACTCACGAACAGCCATAAGCAGGCATACCGCAATGAGCAGGATATTGTTAGTGATTTTTCTGGAGGCCTCCGTGGCTATCTTCTTGTATAGGTATGCAGTACGATCTCGCACCTGTTCACTTAACATAAGCAGTTTTGAAACGTGATTGAGTGTCCTAAGAGCTCTGTATTTTGCCTCATTCCTGCCTATCCTAATCCGTGTGCTATAGATTGTCTTTAGACGCTTGAACTTCTTCTGCGATCTTGCTGACAGAGTGTGACCCTGTGCATCCTGAAAGTACCTCTCTTTGTGAAAACCAATATAGCTTCCAAGCCCATCAACAATATGCATGCGATTGCCTAGAGACACATAGACAGTTGCTTCGGGCTTGTTGGTAGACCGTTCTTCACCCATTTGGTAAGTGGGCAGGACATACTCTCTGGAAACAACCAGACCACATTTTACACATACTATGTAACCCTGGTTCACCACTAGCAAACCCGAACAGTCAGGACAAGACCAAGACGAGTTCTGAATAGCCTCGAATGTTTCATCAATCAAAGACCACACCCAATAAAAGGACATCACAGATTCCCTAACTAGACTTTAGGCAATTGCCAATACATTCTGTGGGAAACAGTATTCGCTTCAGTGAATCCTTAATCGGCCAGAATGAACATATGCAGCCCTGACTGACAGAAAGAGGGGTTACCGAAACTATTCACTCCCGAGTGGTAGAGGGGCCAAATAATCTCCGGGGAGTCATGAATTTAAGGGTGAGAAGTTGAAGACGGACTGACATTCCATGAACAAATACGCGATTACACTGATTGTCTTGGCGTGTGTAACATCAGTCGTTAGATTTGGTCATGTCTATCCGGACAGTCAAGTGTATCTTGATTACATCGAGTACTTCGATGGAGAAGGGGGCATCGAAGACGTTCGTGCACCCTTCGCCTTGAGACCAGCAATACCATTTGTGGTGTCCATACTAAACGGCTTGGGTGACTCTTTCCTAATACTCTCTGCTTTGAACGTACTCTTTGTCTGTTTGATTGGTCTTGGAATCCACAGGTATGTGAGAGGTTATTCCATGGATGATAGGCCCGCTTTCTATGCTGCAGCTATCTGTACGGCATCATTTCCCGTAGCATTCTATGGTCCAGTACCCCTCGTTGATGCACTTGCGGTACTTGTGATGGTGGCCATTGTCATAGGAATGATAGAGGGCCTAGGTGATTGGTTCGCAATGACAATGCTTCTCTTTGGAGTCATTGTGAAAGAGATAGTCCTCTTCATCGGGCTGTATTACGTACTAAGAGAGGGGGTGAAGAAACTCTGGGTAATTGTTCCAGCCTCAATATTGCATCTTGCACTCAGATTTCTCATATTCGGCGAGTTATCGAACACGCTTAGATTCAATCTCAATATATTCGATAGACCGTTTGAAGTCGTGGGAGTAATCGGAATCACATTTGTATTACCAGTGACAATTCTCTTGATCACGATTACAAGTGACAAATGCCACCGTTGGAAGTTAGTAAGTAAGGACGCGTCTCTTGGAATCCTAGCACTTCTTCCATTGGCTTTCTTGGGTCTTTTCTTTGCCTATTTCGATGCTAGGTTTCTTTGGCCTCTATATTTACCACTAGCGCCAATGATTGCCTGTTCACTTACAACTGATTCAGAGTTGTCTTCTGTCGATTCAGCACAACAATCCAATGAAAGACCCTAGAAACTCACGCTAGCCAAGACTGTCGCCAGTCATATGATAGCTAAGAAGAACCTGTCCGTACTGAACGTGTTTTTCTGAGAAGTACTCGGGTTGCTCAAAGTAAGAACCAACCTCAGACCTCCAATAGTCCCGACTACTTCCATGCCGCTATCCTCGTTGATTCGGAAGACCTTTCCTTCTGCGTATAGCTTCGCATTTTTCCCCCTTGAAATTGGCTTAGAATCTATGATCATGAGAACAGCATCCTTTGCCTTCATCTGATCACTGAGAACTTCTGGAAGCTCCAGCACAACTCTAGCCCCTTCCTCTTTACATACCATCTTCAACAGCTTTAGTTTCCTTGTTTCGGTGTCCTCAACAGACTCGACAATGGTACCCTTCAGCCTTACTACCATAATACTCATACACTCCGGGTCCAAATGCAGAGGGCACCATGTCTTGAATTAAAGTTGTCGCTGTAATCGTGTGCCGTTTTTTAGGGAATGCGAACACCAACCTTCGGTGTGTCAATTGAGCAAAGAAACAGTGGCCGCGGTCGTAGTTTCTATCGTTGTCCTGATAGTCTTGATTAAACCTGTTTCAGCATACTACTTCGAGTTTGACTATTTTGAAACAGACAAGCTAGTATACGAGGTCGGGGAAACAATCCATATGGTTGCAAAGTTAACTGCAGACTTCAGCGACCAAGGATGGTGTTATGTTTCTTTTGCAGTCACGACCGACCAAGGTCCCGTATTTGGGAATAGTTACTTCATTCCGCCGTCAATCGAAGCACGTTTCTTCAACTCGTCATATACAATTTCACCTCAGGACACCTCTCCTGGAGTAGCAGGCACACAGGCTTATGTCATGTTTACTACAGAAGTCTATGACTCATACTCCCAAGGGGACGGTGACACAATCCAAGTCAACATTACAAGAGGACGCCTGAAGGCCACTTCACTCTCATCGCTCAGTTTGGAGTTTGGCACAAACAGTACTCTAATCTTCAAGGTAGCATCGATACACAGTGACACTATTGCATACGTGAATTCTCCAGTATCAATAACACTACTCAATTCCTCTCTAACAGAGCTGTTTCAAGATCACACCACAACCTCCTCTGATGGCCTGGTCCATTTCAGCTTGAACTCTTCAACGATTCTTCCGGGCGAATACAGTCTGATGATATCAAGCAACGGAACCGAAGACTTCACTCCCTTTTCGCAGTCATTTCCACTTACAATAACACAACCATCCTCTAATCTGACAGTGATCTCCTCACCTTCTTCCGTGCATTGTCAAACTCATGACGGGAGTCAGACAGAGTCTGTCGACATCCTTTTAGAGCAGAAGAACAGAGCTGGTCAGCCTATATCAGATAGCACAATCCAATGGGAAACTGCGTTCTCAGCCGGCACAATGACCAACATTGGTTCTGGACTGTACAACGTATCAATCCCTTTTGAAACTGGACCTGGGCGGTATAATATTAACTTGACTGCGACCAATCCCTTCTATAGAACAGAAACAGAAACAATCGAGGTCGAGGCCAATCCATATTCTCTAAGTCTTCTATGGACAAACTCGACATGGGATGCAGTACGTGGCACTAATGTTTCTGTACGCTTCAATGCCAATTCAACTCTGTTGCTGAATCAATCCATTCCATTGAGAATTAGCGACCCAAGTGGCCAGCTTGTCACATATGCTTCCATTGAGGTCAACACGCATTCGCAAATTGACTTGGTCGTCAGCCATAATGTTTCACTTGGTCCACATACAGTTACAATGGATATCGAAGAAAACTCATACCAATTCAACGAACCTGCTGAATTCGAACTGTTGGTTACTGGCATTATGAATGCCAGCTGTGAGGTGGGAATGGCCTATTATGCAGAAGGAATGGACATAGTTCTGAATGTCACTGATGATACGAACCAGTCTGTAAACATGATAGACCTTCGTGTGTGGATTGACAATCTGACTAATCCTACAGCCTTCATCCAAGATGCAAACACCACAGTTCCGGTACAGGTTTCCCTGCCGCTATCAATTCTCCCAGGTTCGCATCAAGTGACACTGCAGGTAAGCAGTCCTTGGTGTGGAACGATCAATATCTCAACATCAATACTAGTTTGGATGCAGACCAACATCAGCATCACAATAGGAGAGAATCATCAAGCTCCACAAGGATCAGGAGCAGGTCAATCAACACAGACCACTCAAACTCATTCAGTGATTCTATCAACGATCTCACCAGGTTCTATCATTAAGCCACCTCCTATCTTGGCCAACGATACAACCCTCACAGAATCACCCACCGCCCTCGAAACTTCTCGAGATAGCTGGCCTAGGCTGAGTTCAGGAACCAATAATGAACCGACGGACTTCGCGAATTGCGCCACTTCACCATCTGGAAATGGCCAGAGTGTTCTCAGTCTAAGAGACTTGACACTCAAATCAGAGATGTTCGTCATGACTTCTTCAACAGATCTTGAGGTACACCCGTACGAAATAACGCCCCAATCAGCTCTTCGTGGTCCAGACACTACTACATCAGTCAGAAGCTCTCGTTCATCCTGAATCTTACCTGTGATTCTGCGTACCAGGCTATTGTGAGTTTGAGGATCGGCCGTTCTTCTGAATCCCAACTCGTCATGGGTAGAGCCAGTTACTAGTAGGTCATGTCCGTCACCAAATCGGGGCATTATTGACCATCCATCATCGACTCCACCATATGGCGGGTCTCCTTCTCCCGCATAACGTCGAATAACCTCATTACTCCTTTCCGTGTCTATCACGACTCTTTCGCGTGCGTGAGCAACAATCTCGTCCGAAAGCACAATGACAGGATGCCTCAGTCTTTCAGACAGAGAGAAGGCTCGTAGCGTTAACTCATAAGTTTCTTGTGCTGAATATGGTGCAATCACTATACTCTCATGGTCTCCATGAGTGCCCCAACCTGCCTGCATGAAATCACCCTGCGCCGCTTTTGTGGCCTGTCCAGTACTAGGGCCACCTCTTTGTACGTTGACAATCACACAGGGAGTTTCAGTCATTACGGCATATCCAATGTTCTCCTGCATCAGACTAAAACCGGGTCCTGAAGTCGCAGTCATTGAGAGAGACCCTCCCCACGACGCGCCAATCACGGCAGAGATGGCTCCTATCTCATCCTCCATCTGCAGGTACGTTCCTCCAACCTGCGGAAGTCGAAATGCCATTATCTCGGCAATCTCAGAGGCTGGAGTGATTGGATATCCTGCAAAGAACCTACAACCTGCTTCAATTGCAGCCTCGGCACACGCCTGATTTCCCTGCCAGAAGTTTAACCTTGAATTCTCAGCGGACATCGTCAG
>CAYFTD010000171.1:0-3236 GCA_964345915.1 uncultured archaeon | reverse complement strand
AATCGACTGACTCAAGGGTTATACAATCAACCTCACGATGGCAGACTGACGAACTACTCGATTTTGTATTATACTGTTGGATATGACATACCCTCTCGAGGAGCAGCCTATCTCCTGCTCTGTACTGACTATCAGAATGAGTCCACGGGCATCACCACCCCTCAGGTATTGTCGGCCCAGGAGGGAGGTTTCAACTGGACCACGGTAAGCGGAGAGGGAATTGACCTCTCAGCCAATACGCAATACTATGCCTTCATCAACGGGTCAGAGCTTCACAATGATACGATTGTCGGGTGGTATCCTAACCTAGTATGGGGGACTGAATCAGGACAAGGAACGTTCCAAACTCGAAGATACTACACGCTCTTTCTTGATTGGACAGTGAACCTGTCGTTTGAGGCTTTGCTGAACTATACTTACACTCCTTGGAACCAGACATCGAACTCTGCACTTGAGTACGAGGACCCACAGGACATCAATCTGAGAGTCAACGGTGCCCAAGCGAGCGGCATGTCTTGGACAACATCGTCAACGAGTAACATCTCATCTATCCATATCAGTACCGATCAGTCGGTCAACACCTACTACAATCTTACACTCTGGTATAGACAGGAAGTCACTACTACCACCAATTGGAACATTCAGACTTCAGGCGGAACTGTATACTGGAATACTACCGCAGACACGTCGTATCCGGCGCTTGCAGGAATTGAAGACAGGTACCTGAACCATACCATACCGCTTGATTGGACTCCCACCGGACTTTACAATAGCAGCAGCCCTTCAGCAAACCATAGCAGTTACGTTAGGTTTGGAATGAACGTCACAGCTTCGAGCATGACAAATGAAACCTGGACAATGACCTTCGAGGCTCACAATTACGTCACCGATATTCGAATGTATGACTCACTTGACAATTCGAGAATATGGACCATAGCCAGCATTTCTGTTAACCTAAGCATAGAAGTTAGAATAGAGGACGCAAGCTCCGTAAATGCAACATCCGGAGACACAAACCTCACAGTCATCCATGAGAGCTCGACTGTCTATGCACCACCTTTGGATTCTCCAGCAGGGCAAGGTTCAAGCTTCTTGTGGAACATTAGCACAGCAGCAGACAATGGCACATTCGTTATAGAGGTATTCTGGAATGATGGTACCGAGGCAGGGTACCTAGTTAAGCAACTGACCGTATTCTACGAAACAGATCTAACCCCTGATGCTTTCTCTATAAGTGCCAATACTGACAGTAGCTTTGTGGTCAGCGTGCAGTTTGACGACTTGTTCAACAAAGCAGGCATCACCAGTTTCGATGCGACTCTCACCTATTCATATCGCAGTATAGTCAACGATACGATGACCGATGTTGGTGGGGGGACATGGAACGCAACTGTTGATACAACATTGTATGACAGTGGCACTGACACACTGACAGTGTATGCTGAGGGACCTGCAATCGAGAACAGATCGGTGGATATCACGGTCACACTGACACACCAGACAAGTCTGCAGCTTGATTGGGTATCTACAACCTTTGATTGGACACAGGCCGCTCTCTTCCGTGTCAACTACACTCACGATAGAGACAGTTCACTGATTGACAGCGCTAGCCAGTTAGAGATCAGAGTCAATGGAACACCAATGGTTCTACATGGAACAAACGGAACCTATTGGATGGAATTCAACAACACTTTCGATTTGGGATATCATACTGTCTTTGTGAACATCAGTAAGGCTGGTTACGACTTCGCAATCGCTTCTGCAGACTTCACAATTGAAGAAGCGCTCACAAGCATCACAGTCACTTGGACTCCCTCAAATGCAACGATAGATTATGACAACACAATAGACTTGACAGTTGACTATACCTACGCAGGAAACGACGTGCCCTTTTCGGCAATTGTCAACGTGACCATTGGAGGCAGCACCTATGGTCTCTCATATACTGGAACAGAATGGGCAGTTACCATCGGGGGATGGGACCTTGGACCAGGGGTCCATAATACCGCCATTAGTGCTTGGCTATATGGGTATCAAGCAAAGTCCGATACAGCAACCGACATCAATGTCACCATAAGTGCGTCTCAGCTAGCCGTGTATCGTTCTTGGCCCGGAGATGTAGAAACAGTCCTCTATGATGAAGTACAAATCCTACGAGTGAATGTGACCTACGCAAACGGTACCTTCACAGATGATGCCACAGTCAGTGCCTTAGTTGATGGAACTCCTTACCCGGCCACCAACCTAAACAATGGAACATACGAGATTGCAATAGGCCCGGTGAAATCGCTCGGCGTTAAGAATGTCGACCTTTCAGTTGTAAGGGCAGGATATGATAACGTAAACATGACTTTGTCCTTGGATGTCACCGCTATTCCTAGCACTGTAAATGTGGCGAGCACCTTCTCTATGTTTTGGGACGACACCTTGACACTGAACGTCACATTTCGTGACGGGAGGAATAGTACAGCTCTCTCAGTTGACAACATCATTTTCGGATGGTCTGCAGGAGTTCCCAGTTGGAACCAGTTGACACCTAGCCTGATTCAAGTCAACATAACAAGCCCTTCACTTGATGTGGGCATCTACACACTTAATCTTACAATTCAGAAGACTGGTTATCAGAATAGCTTCACCCAATGGACCATCGATGTACTGCCCGTATCCATCAGTCTTCAGTTTCTGGACCTCTTTGAGGAGTATGAGAACGAAACTATCTGGATAACTGCGACAATCGAAGACGACTTTCACTCTACAGCGGTAAACTGGGCTGGTGTGGTTATCGAGTTTGACGGGTCCAACTACTCCATGCCTTTCAATACCATAACTTCAAATTACGGGGTTGGACTATGGCTCAACTCATCGTATGCACCTAGCAATTACACCTTCACCGTGTATGCTTCTGCGTCGAACTGTAACTCAACTCTCAAGGCCGGGACCCTGAGAGTATTGGCCAAGGTTCACACCTTGTTGATGTTAGTGGATCTTGATACCGATATCATCGGCAACGTAATCCCGGTAACTGTCAACGCCTCCAGGGGAGGCACTCCAATCGCGGGATTGACAATAACCGTGTATGCTAGGTTCAACGTTTCCGACGGGAATACCGTAGTCGTTTCTAAAGTGGATGATACCGACGCCAACGGAGTAGCTGAAGTAAATATAGATGTACCCGCGAGCGCGACAGGCGCTGAGGTCTGGGCAGAGTACGCAGGTTCTCGTCAAGAATGGCCTGC
>CAYFTD010000170.1:0-7261 GCA_964345915.1 uncultured archaeon | reverse complement strand
CTCTCGCACCTGAGAAGAGTGGTTTCACCTCTATCGCGGTCACAGCCACACTTCGAAGCGCGAGACCTTCATTCTACACACTGGGGGAAGATATGTCCGAACGAAACCCCTGAAGGCCCGAACTGCGGTCTGGTCAAGAACATCGCTATGATGGCCTACATCTCTGTGGGTACTGACGAAAATGCGGTTGAGAAGGCCCTTCTCAAGGCAGAGGTCGAGCCAATTGAGAAACTCAAAGGAAAGCGAGGAGCAAAGTGGGCCGACGTCTTCCTGAATGGTCGGCTTGTTGGAGTACATCCAGCACCTCAGGTCTTGGCCAAGACCATGCGGCAGAAGCGGCGTGCTGGTGAAATCGACCAAGAAACCAACATCGCTTACTATGAGAACACTCACGAGGTCCAAGTCAACTGTGATGCCGGCAGAGTTCGACGCCCAGCAATTGTGGTGGAGAACGGTAAAAGTAGACTGACTGATGAACACCTGAGGATGGTCGAGGACGTCGAGTGGGGCTACGTCGACTTGATGAGGAACGGAATAGTGGAGTTCCTTGATGCCGAGGAAGAAGAGAATACTCTCATTGCAATGTACCCGAATGAGATTGGACCCAACACGACTCACATGGAGATAGTTCCTTCCACTATCCTAGGCATCTCCGCAGCGCTTATTCCATTCCCAGAGAGGAATCAGTCACCTCGTAATGTCTACATGGCCGGCATGGCCAAGCAGTCTGTAGGAGTTCCAGCATCAAACTTCAGGTACCGTGCTGACACACGGTCTCATTTCTTCCATTATCCCCAGATCCCGCTCGTGAAGACACGGGCTATGGACTCAATAGGCTATGAGGAGCGTCCGGCTGGTCAGAACTTCATAGTTACAATCCTCTCTTTTGAGGGATACAACATTGAAGACGCACTCATCATGAACAAGGCCTCCATCGAGAGAGGTCTTGGGAGGAGTACCTTTGCACGAGTCTACGAGAGCGAGGAACGCAAGTATCCTGGAGGACAAGAGGACCGATTCGAGATTCCCGACCGCAGCGTCAGGGGTTACAGAGCGTCCGAGTCCTATCGAAATCTCGGCGAGGACGGCGTCATCGAAACTGAGGTAGAGGTCCAAGGTGGCGACGTTCTCATTGGCAGGACCTCCCCGCCAAGGTTCCTGGAGGAGTACTCCGAGTTCGAGATAGCCTCACCCAACCGTCGGGAAACATCAGTTGCAGTACGTCACGGTGAGTCAGGAGTAGTGGACAGCGTCATCCTAACCGAAACCATCGATGGGAACCGCCTAGTCAAGGTCAAGGTACGCGACCTTCGTATTCCTGAGCTCGGTGACAAGTACGCATCACGACATGGTCAGAAGGGAGTCATTGGATACATCGTTCCACAGGAGGATGTGCCATTCTCTGAAACAGGAGTCGTTCCAGATCTAATCATCAACCCACATGCAATCCCGAGTCGAATGACCATAGGTCAGATTCTAGAGATGATTGCAGGGAAGGCAGCATGTGTGGATGGTAAACAGCAGGATGCATCACCATTCTGTGGAGTTTCGGAGCAGGAGCTGTTTGACACACTCAAGAATCACGGGTTTGAGCACACAGGCCGCGAGGTCATGTACTCTGGAATAACCGGAGAGAAACTTCTGGCCAACGTGTTCGTAGGAGTGATCTACTATCAGAAACTGCATCACATGGTTGCGGACAAGATTCACGCTCGAGCCAGAGGACCGGTACAGATTCTCACCCGCCAGCCCACCGAGGGTCGTGCTCGTGAGGGTGGTCTGCGATTCGGGGAGATGGAGCGGGACGTACTCATTGGTCACGGTGCTGCCATTCTGCTCAAAGGAAGGCTCCTGGATGAGTCTGACAAGAGCAACATGTTGGTCTGCGAGGACTGCGGACTCATTGGAGTCTATGACCGGAACAAGGACCAGTACTACTGCCCGATATGTGGCACCAGTGCGAAGATCAGTAGCGTTGTGGTGTCATACGCGTTCAAGCTGCTAATACAAGAGATGATGTCGCTCGGCCTGGCCGCCAGGCTTCGCTTAAAGGAGATGATCTAATGATTACCGGACTGACAACCAAGAAGGTCGATGCAATCGAGTTTGGTCTTCTCAGCCCAGATGACATCAGGAAGATGTCTGTAGCACAGATAGTCGTTGCAGACACATACGACGAAGATGGTTATCCAATCGAGTCAGGCATCATGGACCCACGGCTTGGCGTCATTGACCCTGGTCAGAGATGCAGAACCTGCGGGAACAGAGTCGGAAATTGTCCAGGCCACTTTGGTCACATTGAGCTTGCAAGACCAATCATGCATGAGGGATACGCCAAGGTCATTCACAAGGTCCTTCGAAGTGTCTGTAGAGAGTGCAACAGAATCCTACTGAACGAAGAGGAGATTGACCATTACAACCGTCTATTCAAGAGATATCCTGAGATTGGTCAGAAGACTGCCAATCTATCAAAGGACATCCTCAAACGCGCTGCAAAGGCAAAGTCATGTCCACACTGCGGTGAGGAACAACTCAAGCTAAAGCTCGAGAAACCCACCTCCATCTATGAGGTCGGCGAGGCAGGTTCAGTTCGTCTGACTCCAATCGATATCAGATCCCGTCTGGAAAACATCTCTGACGAGGACTACGCCTTACTTGGCATCAATGCAGAGGCTGCTAGACTGGAGTGGGCAATCCTGACAGTACTGCCAGTTCCTCCAGTGACAGTACGTCCGTCAATCACACTGGAGTCTGGTGTGAGATCAGAGGACGACCTGAGTCACAAGGCAATCGATATAATCAGGATTAACCAGCGGCTGCGTGAGAACTTGGATGCTGGAGCACCTCAGTTGATAGTAGAAGACCTCTGGGAACTGCTACAGTACCACTGCACAACCTACTTTGACAACGGCGTCAGTGGCATCCCGCCAGCCCGTCACAGGTCCGGTCGGGCCCTGAGAACTCTGGCACAGAGGCTGAAGGGTAAGGAAGGCCGATTCCGCTCGAACTTGTCCGGCAAGCGTGTCGATTTCTCAGCCCGTACAGTAATCTCACCAGACCCGAACCTCAGCATGAACGAGGTAGGTGTGCCAGAGCAGATTGCGAGGATTCTCACCATTCCACAGAGAGTCACCGAATGGAACATTGAGGAGATGAAGGAGCTCGTCTTTCGTGGTCCTGACAGACACCCGGGTGCAAACTATCTCATTCGTACAGATGGACGCAGGGTGGACCTGAGGTTCGTGAAGGAGCGGTCCATCATCTCAGACACAATCGAGCCCGGCTTCATTGTAGAACGTCACCTAGACAATGGCGATATTGTACTGTTCAACCGCCAACCATCACTGCATAGAATGTCAATAATGGCCCATGAGGTACGCGTGATGCCATACCGTACCTTCAGGCTGAGCCTCTATGTCTGCCCGCCCTACAACGCAGACTTTGATGGCGATGAGATGAACCTTCATGTGCCTCAGTCCGAAGAGGCCCGTGCAGAGGCCAGAGTTCTAATGAGGGTACAGGAGCAGATTCTCTCCCCAAGATATGGAGGCCCAATCATTGGCGCACTTCAAGACTACATCTCTGCTGCTTTCCTGCTGACCCGGAAGTCAAGTCTATACACTGAGAATCAGGTGAACCAATTACTGGCTACAGGTCAGTTCACTGGCGAGCTCCCACCTCCCGCCATTCTTAGTCCGGTGAAGCTATGGACTGGAAAGCAGATATTCAGCATGTTCATTCCAGAGGGTATCAATATCTCATTCAAGGCCAACGTCTGCAGAAAGTGCAACGTATGCGAGAAGGATGACTGTCAATACGATTCCTATGTGGTAATACGGAATGGCGAACTCTTGTTCGGTGTCGTAGACGAGAAGGCCTTTGGCGCTGGCGAACCAGACTCATTGTTCCACCGAATAATCAAGGAAGAGGGCTCTACAGCAGCCCGTGTATTCATGGACTCAGTAGGTCGACTTCTTGTTCGTCTGATCACTGACAGAGGTTTCACAATGGGTCTTGACGATGTGACTCTACCCAGAGAGGCTGAGCAAAGAATCAAGATCATCCTCGAAGAGGCAGACCACAAAGTCAACCAGCTGATTGAAACCTACAAACGTGGAGAACTAGACCCGAACCCTGGTCAGACACTCTTGGAAACCCTCGAACAGCGAATCATGGCCACACTAGCTGAGGCGCGAGACTCTGCCGGTGCTGTAGCTGGTGAACATCTCGGTCTCGAGAATGCAGCAGTTATCATGGCCCAGACTGGAGCACGGGGCTCAAGACTAAACCTGTCACAGATGGCTGCGGTGGTTGGCCAACAGGCAGTACGTGGTGAGCGAATCAGCCGAGGTTACATCGGTCGTACTCTCCCGCACTTTGAGAGTGGAGACCTAGGCGCCCGCGCAAGAGGATTCGTGACGTCCAGCTACAAAGATGGTCTTGACCCAATAGAGTACTGGTTCCATGCGGCAGGTGGCCGTGAGGGTCTTGTGGACACTGCAGTTCGTACATCCACATCAGGGTATATGCAGAGGAGGCTCATGACTGCGCTACAAGACCTGAAGGTAGAAACCGACGGGACAGTCAGAACTGCACCAGGTCGAATTGTGCAGTTCAAGTTTGGAGACGATGGTGTCGACCCTAGTAAGTCGGATCACGGACGTTCAGTGAATATAGACATAGCAATCGAAAAGGTCCTGGGCAAAGCGAAGGTGAAATAGCGGAGGCGAAGAGAGATGTCGAAGACTAGCAAAGCGAAGAAGACGGCCACCAAGAAGACTACAAAGAAGCCAAAGAAGGAAACCAAGAAGAAAGCGACAAAGCCAAAGAAGACACTCGCCAAGAAGCCAACACCGGCCAAGAAGCCAAAGAAAGCACGCTCCAAGAAGCCAAAGAAGGTGCCCGCCAAGAAGCCAAAGACAACTAGGGCGAAGAAGACTCCGAAGACAACCAAAACCTCTGTTGAAGTCATCGAGAAGCACATGGAGAAGCGGCTTGCCAAGATGAGAAACGAGCGCCGACTTCCACCCAAGGTACTGAATGAACTTAGTACCAAGATTAAGGAGCACGCTCTCACGAAGAAGGAATTTGACGAGATATGCGACAACGTGATTGCATCCTATGAGATGTCTCTCGTTGAACCCGGTGAGGCAGTGGGCACGGTTGCTGCTCAGAGCATAGGCGAACCCGGCACGCAGATGACGTTGCGAACGTTCCACTATGCAGGAGTCGCTGAACTCAGCGTGACACAGGGTCTGCCACGTCTCATAGAGATTGTTGACGCACGAAATAACCCCAGTACGCCTACGATGAAGATTCACCTGGCCCAAGAGATTGCTGGGGATCGCAATGAGGCCAAGAGAATCGCTCGTGACATCGAGATGGTCTTGGTCGAGAGTGTAGCAAGCAATGTGTCAATTGACCTTCTGAGACAAGCCATTGACATCAGGCTTGATTCTGAGTTGATGGAAGACAAAGGCCTGACCGTTGAGAGTGTCGCCGAAGCAATTCAGGCCAAGATTAAGGCCAAGGGCGAAGTAGAAACCGGTAATAATGTAATCTTCGTCTACCCAGCAAACGATACTCTTGCAGATCTTCAGCGCTTGAGCGAGAAGATACGCGAGGTGCGAGTGAAGGGGATCAATGACGTGACTCACGTGGTCATTCGAAAGGAGAGTGGCGGCTATGTTCTCCATACTGAAGGGTCCAATCTTCAAGACGCACTTGAAATCAATGGAATAGATTCACACAAAGTGTACACAAACAATCTCAGGGAGATATACCAAGTCCTTGGCATAGAGGCAACACGTAATGCTATCATCAAAGAAGCCATGAGTGTTCTCAATGAACAAGGAATGGATGTTGATGTTCGCCATATCATTCTGGTTGCCGACATGATGACTGCCGACGGAGCGATAAGGCAGATCGGAAGACATGGCATCTCAGGCTCAAAGAATAGCGCTCTGGCCAGGGCGGCTTTCGAAGTGACAATCAAACACTTGCTAGGAGCAGGGATTGCCGGAACAAAAGATCCATTGAGAGGCATTACAGAGAACGTGATCCTTGGTCAACTGATTCCACTTGGGACAGGGTCCATAGACCTTCTGATGACTCCCTCTCGTTCCTCCAAGAGGAAGAAATGACACAACGCAAGAACATGGCGGAAACGTTAAAACAGAACTCCATTAGACGCACAAATACAACGAGGTCATGACAATTGAGCCTAAATCAGCCAATCGCCAGTGCAGTCAGCACCGGCAAATGCAAAATCGGTGCTAGATCTTCCATTGACGCCATCAAGACTGGCGAGGCAAAGCTGGTAGTCGTTGCAGCTAACTGCCCACGGAACGAATATAGTGATATCGAGAGGTTCTCGCAGCTCTCAGGAATAAAGATTCTCGAGTTCGAAGGGACTTCCTGGGACTTGGGAGAGGTCGTGGGCAAACCGTTCATGGTGTCTGCCATTGCGGTAATCGAGCCTGGTAACTCCAAGATTCTGAAGATGGCATGAGGCGAGCTACCTTGGTCCGAGTCAGGCTCTCCATGGAAGATATGGCCCGCATAGCCTCATTTGAGGGAATAACTGGAGCTGCCGCTGTAGACGTGGTCCGAGACGATGAGGGTGAGCGCATCATATTTGTAGTTAGACCCAAACAGCTTGGGAAGGCAATCGGCCGTGGAGGGGCCAATGTAAGGGCTGCAGCAGATGTGTTTGGCAGGACCATTGACGTTGTTGAGATGGCGGAAACAGCCGAAGAGTTCGTGAAGAGCGCACTAGCTCCTGCACGCGTTGAAGAAGTGAAGATAGTCGTCCACAGAGATGGCAATAGAGTGGCCTCTGTGTCCGTGAAGACTGAGGACCGGGGCATTGCTATTGGTCGAGATGGAAGAAATGTGGCACGTGCCCGCATACTGGCAAGACGCCACTTCGACCTCAGCAATGTGGTCATAGCGTAGCTGGACCTTTCAAGTCACTGAATTCAGCCGGTTGCATTTGACAATGCTTTTAAGGAAACCACGGAACGGAGCCGTGGCCACCAATAGAGAGCACCTTACATGGTGGACCCATTATCATCACCAGAGGTATAGTACTTTGGCACGTGGAAAGAGCCCACTAGGCGAGTTCGCAGCAAGGCCTCTTGTTAGAAAACGCAAGAAGCATCGCTGGAAGAAGGCGTCCTACAAGAGAAGAGTTCTCAAACTCAGACGAAAGACTGATCCACTAGAGGGCGCTCCGCAAGGACGTGGTATCGTACTCGAA
>CAYFTD010000169.1:0-2156 GCA_964345915.1 uncultured archaeon | reverse complement strand
GTCGTCAGGTGACATCTCAAATTCCTCAGGAGCCGACCAAGATGAACTGAACAACTCGCTACTTCATAAGGTTTGTGAGACTGTAGGTCGAAAAGCGCAGGATTTCGCCTTAGGGGGTGCCTAATGGCTCCTGAGAAATGAAAGGTCTTATGAGAAGCTGCTTGTCAATAGCGCTGACAATGCCTTCGGAAGAGCCTCTCCTCAAAGGGAAGACCGTCGCCGTGATAGGCTTCAATGCAAGACCACTTGCGTGCTCGGCCAGACGAGCAGGAGCGGAAGTGATAGTATCTGACTACTGGGGAGACGAAGATCTAGATGAGTGCTCTTCTCAATGGAAATCTGTTCTGATGCCTGAACCAGGTCAAAGACAGAGAAGGCCGCTTGAAGAACCCCTTCACGAGATACTCGCAAGGAATCTGCTTGAAAGCATCCAGGGCAGGCAAGTCGACTTTGTATTCGTGGGGAGTGGCTTCGACGACAATACGAATTCGCTGAGGTCGTTGGAGAGCGAAGTTCCAATTACAGGCAATTCCACAGACCTAATGTCGAAGTCTCGCGACTTTGAAACTCTTTTCAAACTTGTCGACGAGTTGAATCTGCGATTCCCTCTCAGATTGACGGCAAAGAGTGTGGCTGAGGCACTTGACCTGTGCGAGGAGATTGGCTATCCTTGTGTGATACGACCCCCGAGATCTGGTGGAGGCAGAGGTATCACTTTGGTTTCTAATCCTGACCAGGCCGAATCAGCGTCTTGGAAGCTGGAATTCGATGATACTGTAGAAGAGATTGTTGTCCAAGAATACATTCAAGGGATTGATGCAAGTTGCAGCGTTCTCTCAACTGGCGATGATGCAAGAGCAGTGTCGGTTCAAGGACAGTTGATTGGAATGCCGTCAGCCGGTCGGCACAACGACTTCGTATACTCAGGCAACTACATTCCTCTTGAAATAAGCGGAGTCGCGAAGAACCGCATGAAAGTAGCATCAGAGAGGATTTGTGAAAGCTTCAAGCTTATTGGCTCAAATGGCGTCGATTTTGTAGTAGACAATGATGGCTCCGTTTGGCTGCTGGAGGTCAATCCTCGTTTTCAAGGCACCCTGGAGATGTTGGAGCACTCAGGCAATGTCTTGATGACCGAACTACACACATCAGCATGCTTCGGCACCCTCCCATCTCAATTGCCTTCGTATGTCCCTGCGGTAAGACTTGTCGTATTCGCAAGGAGAGCGGGACTGACTCCTGATCTCTCCGAGCATCCAAGTGCAGTTGACAGGACTCCGGAGGGTGTGCTTGTGAAACGAGGTGATCCAGTTTGCTCCTTAGTACTTAAGGGAGAGTCTCTAGTATCATGCTACTTAGAGGCCATGTCAGTCGCCACATCAATCCAGAATGGTATCACTCCACCATAGTATGGTCTTGACATGTTTGACACTGCAATGGTTTGCAGTGTCAGTGCTCTGTCGTGTGTAGATAGTCGGCAAATGTATATGAGTCCAAGTGCACATCAGATGCAGCTGTTGAGGAGCCGAATCTCATGAGGGTTTGCTCGAAGTGTAACAAGGCGAATCTGCCAACTCGAAAGTACTGTATTCGATGTGGTACGACACTCATTACTCCACCCAAGAGGGTCCGCGCTGAAACACCACCTGCGGCAGAAGTTCCCGAAGTCGGGAAAGTGACAACGGAGGCATCAATCGCCAGAGAGGCCGAAGCAGCGAGAGTGACAACCGATGATCGCTGGGTTCGCCCAAGCGAAGTTGCAAAGAATCGAGTTCGTGCCGCTGCAAAGGCCAAGCGCAAGACAGAGCTCGAGAAGGCGCAGGAGGCATTTGCCAAAGCGGAGGAGGTCGGAATCGAGGAAGAGGGAACTGGAGTAATTGAAACTCGGATGCTCCGGGCCAGCGAGGTCAGAGAGCTCCTTGAAACATCGGCCGAGCTGGATGCAGAAATGTCATCTTCAGAGATTCCCGCGCCAAGTATGATGGAAGGTTCAGAGCCCCTTCCACCAGAGGCAGCTGAGTTGATGAAACCTGAAGTGACCAAGCCAGAAGAAGTTGAAGAGCAGATTCTCGGAGCCAAATCAGCATTTGTAGCCCCTAAGGATGAAGTACCGTCACCAGTAACAGAAACTGGCTTTTCTCCTAGTGTTTCAGAGG
>CAYFTD010000168.1:0-7697 GCA_964345915.1 uncultured archaeon | reverse complement strand
GATAAACGAAATGTTTCAGGATGTAACCACGATTCTGGGCATTCAGACTATGGCTTCTTGGAGGAGGCGGTCCTTAATGTCGCGGAGTGCGACCATTCCGGCAGAGTTCGGGTCTAGATCAATTGGCGCAATGCCCTTCCTGTCCGCTTCTTTGACAGAGTTGTCCAACGGGACCAAGCCAAGGAGTGATATCCCCTCAGCCTCAACTCTCTGTCGAATCATGTCCTCATCCTCTGGACCATCTACCTTGTTGCCCACGGCAAGCATTCGACCCACGTCGATGTCTGTTGGGAGTTTCTTTATTAGCGACAGGATGTTCAGAGACCTTCGACCTGGTTCTGCGACCACCAAGAGTGCGTCAATTCCTCTGGTGGTTCCTCTGCCGAGATTCTCTACGCCTGCATCCATGTCCATCACGAAGGCTTCGTCGCTTCCAAGAACGAGATGACGCATCAGCGCCTTGAGCAGTGTGGCAGATGGGCACATACACCCCTGATCACCCACGTCAACTGTACCAGCCACCAACAATGTAACATTGTCTGGACCCTGTATTGCAAACTTCTCTGCAAGGTCGTCGACCTTTGGGTTCAGCTTGAAGATGCTCCTGTATGAGCCCGCACCCTCAATCTCCATACGCTCTTGCAGGAGTTCTTCATTGTCAGTCAATGGGACAATCTTCTCCGCCTCTTCCGCCGGAATGCCAAGTGCAGACCATAGTGTATAGCTTGGGTCAGCATCCACAGCAAGGATCTTGAGGCCATCTTGTCCCAGCAATCTTGCCAGAGTTCCAGCGACCGTTGTCTTGCCCACTCCACCTTTACCAGCGACCGCAATTTTCATGTATTTAGACTCCTAGTTTGTTACTACTTTCTCCTCTGGCGGACCTTTTCGTGAATCTTCTGCAAAGCTTCTAGCTGGGACACCTGACCCTTGATGCGAGTGCCCAGTGACTTCATCCCAATCTCCACTAAGTCAGACCGATGCATTGTTCCTGAACCAGTCAACATGTCCTCGGTTGTGAAGATTGAAACGGCTGCCTTCCTCTCTGTGAGCCCTCCGGGCCGACCCACATAGACTAGGTTCGCCCTGGCCAGCGCCCTTGCTGCTGGGCCGGGTAATTCTGCTAATGAATCGCATCCTACCACGAGGGCAGTGTCAAATTCCCCTGCGACTAGTCTTTGAAGAGCAGTTGACTCGGAACTGACATTGGTGCTTCCAGTCGCATAGTCAACTGTTGCAGGGGAGCCTACAGTGTCATTGGAAGTCTTGATTGCACCCATGATGTTGCTGTCATGTGACATTGGGAGTGCATATGCCTCCTTGCCAGATTCTCTGAGAGCCTTCACTAGTCCTGACAGTCCGTCCAGATTGTTAGCGAAATGATTCGAGTTCATGATTCCTGTGCCATAGAAGATGACGGTACAGTCTGACTTCTGGAGTCCTCTCACAAGGCCAAGGAGCTCTGTTGGTTCCACTCCCGCCACCGGACCTGTGATTGACGACTCGCCAGACACCTCTGCAGAGATCGCATTGAGAAGCTCAGCGTCAGACCCTGGTGGAATGATGATGCGGTGGTTTGCCATCTTCATGGTTTCAGTTTCACGGATGTCAACAACACCAATAGTCCTGCTCTCGATACCCTCTGGAATCTTCTCTCCTCTTGGTAGCACAGCAAACCTACTTGGGTGCCTGTGACTACTCTCGGTTGGGTCCGATCCCCAGTATATCACAAACTCACCATTGTTTCGAACGTATTCAAGATCGATATCCAACTTCATAGAGTGAATCTCATGAGATAGAGACTGGGCCATGGCCATACTGGCATTGCTGTCGAAGAAGCCTCCGAGTGTAGAGGCCAAGCCAAGTCCTTCCTTTACAGTCTCATCTGTAGAGTGTGACCAGCCAAAGAGTAGAAAACGGTCACTCGAAATCAGCACATCTGCGGCCTTTGTGATGGCATCATTCACTGATACAGTGTTGAGCTTCTTGCCTTCGCGGACTACACCCGACGCCTGAGCATGATCGGTTGCTGACTCCAAGTATACATGTCCTAATCGACAGAACCCCAGTGATCGTACTGCTCCGCCCTCCTTCGCTGCAACTACGTCATCGCACAGTAGGGAACATCCAGTACAGACCATCTCATCCATGTGGTTCACCTACCAGATCTCTATTGCATCCGTGCAGCAGTATTGCTCGCAGACTCGGCAGTTCAGCCTGTCCGGTGGGAATCGCCTGCACTTCTCAAGATTGATTATCTTTGAGATGCCATTCTCTACTCTAAACACCGTTTCCTCGCTCATTGCGGCCTTTCCTAGACTAGTCGGTGGTTCTGCAGCGACATCGACCGGACAGACAACAACACAGTTGCCACAACCTGAGCATCTGTCTTCCTCCAGTTTGATACCAGTGGTTTCTGTCGACTGGAGAGGAGCCACCATCTCTCGTATCTTTGAGAGGTTCGTTTCGAATCCGGACTCAAGAAGAGGAGGACAGTCATCAGGCAACACATCTCCCAAAGCTAGCTTTGTGGCAAAAGCCATGCATGTCTTTGGTTCACAAAGCCTGCAGTTGGTCTTTGGAAGAAGGTTGTACAACTCCATAGGGTTCAGTTTCAACTTGATGGGTCTCCGATGTGCATACTCTTGAGCATTTCGTCGAAATACGAGGGCAGGTCTTCTTTCTTTCCACAAGAATCATCCGGTGGGTGCACTCGTGCATATGACACAAATCCCCAATGGTCACACTTATACTCAATTAGATGAACCGGGACGAGTTGAACGACCCGAGTAACACAAACAATCAGATAATCAAGACATCATTATCTTTCGATACGCCTAGGTGGAAACAGTGAGTCGCAAGAAGAGAGGCAGGAAGAAGAAGGAAGCTGATAGGACCGCAGTATTCCTGTGCCGATGCGGCTCAAACGTCGCTGATACGATCGATGTAGAGTTCCTTAGAAAGAAGTATGAATCGATGGAGATAGCCCTAGTTGAGGTAGACGACCATCTCTGCTCGGAGCAAGGAGTCTATGATCTGATTGGGGCTATCAAGAAAAGCAAGGCCGAGAGAGTGGTCGTTGCAGGTTGTTCACCTGGCCTCCACTGGGATCTATTCTCTGATGCGGTAAGGGAAGCCGGAATTAACCCCGGCCATCTCCATATGGCAAACATCCGGGAACAGTGTAGCTGGGTCCATTATGATGACCCTGCCACTGCGACTGCAAAGGCTGCGGCCATAATAGACACTGGATTGGCCAACGTGGGCGTATCCCAGGTAATTCAGGCTCACTCTATACCTGTTGTTCAGAGAGCCCTTGTGATCGGCGGTGGTGTCGCAGGAATGACTGCAGCACTCGAAATGGCCGACGCCGGGGTTGAAACGGTCATAGTAGAGAAGGAGGGCTTCTTGGGCGGCCACATGGCAAAGTGGGACAAGCTGTTTCCGACTTTCGACTGCGGCATCTGTATCCTCGGGCCAATGATGACAAGAGTGGCTAGGCACCCCAAGATCAGAATCATGACCTTGACTGATGTTCTTGGTGTTAGAGGAGGAGTAGGAAACTACAGGGTGACTCTGAAACAGAATGCCAGGTTCGTGGATATCGATACGTGCACGGGCTGTAACAGATGCATAGAGGTGTGCCCCGTGGATGTGCCTGACGAGTACAACTATGGACTTGGTGGCAGAAAGGCCATGGTGAGACCTCTTGTAGATGCTGTTCCTTTGGCCCCGTTCATAGATACCGAGAACTGCATTGGATGTCAGTCGTGTGCAGGAGTATGCGAGCCAAAGTCGCTCAGATATGATGAAGTTGACGTGACCGAAACGATCGAGTTCGGGGCCGTTGTCTTGGCAACAGGCTTCAAGCCATTCAATCCAAGCATTGTTGAGGAACTCGGCTATGGAAACAACCCTGATGTTGTCACTTCTGTTGAACTAGAGAGATTGCTGAATCCGGGAGGACCAACTGGGGGAAGACTTGTACGTCCATCAAATGGAGAACCGCCTAAGCGAGTTGTCTTTGTTCCGTGTGTCGGAAGTCGATCTGAGCGTTTTGACAGACCCTACTGCAGCCGAGTCTGTTGCACAGCTGCAGTCAAAGAGGTCGTTCAAATCAAGGAACAGATTCCTGATTGTGAAACATACGTGTTCTACACGGACATGAGGACTTTCGGAAAAGGCCAAGAAGAGCTATATGAACGAGCGGCCAAGGAGCATCGCATCAACTTCATCCGAGGCAACATAGGCGAAGTTGTTCACGATCCGGTGTCTGGTGGCACTACCGTACGCGCCGAAGACACACTGCTGAGAAGGCAGCTCGAGATGGACGTCGACCTTGTTGTACTCATGGTGGGCATGGACTCCGAGCCAAGCAATGTGGAGATCTCCAACCTCTTCAGAGCCCCCCTTGATGAAAACGGGTTCTTTCTGGAACAACATCCAAAGCTGGGCCCAAGCACAACTGTTACGAAGGGCGTATTCCTTGCCGGAGTCGCTCAAGGACCTAAGGACATATCTGACACAGTGGCTCACGCAGGCCTTGCTGCTTCCAAAGCGAAGACGCTGCTCACAAGTGGTACCGTAATAACAGAGGCATGTGTGCCGTCATTTGACGAGGAATTGTGTATCAGCTGTCGCCTGTGTGAGAGGATATGTACACCCAACGCCATCAGTTTTGATCATGAGAAGTATCCTCAGATCAGTCTAGCAGCCTGTAGAGGTTGCGGCGCATGTGCTGCCAGCTGTCCGTCGGGTGCACTAGATTTGCCATGCCTCACAACCGAACAACTACTTAATGCCACTAAGACTGCTGTTGTAAGCAATCCAGTCAGACCTGCGATTGTGGGTTATCTGTGCAGATGGTGTGCATACAATGCGGCTGACAGGGCAGGCACCTCGAGAATTAAGTATCCTCCTAACTTGGTACCCATACAAGTGCCATGCACCGGGCGAATCAATGCTGAAACCCTGCTCACTGCCTTTGCTGAGGGTGCAGACGGAGTGGCAGTCATGGGCTGTCATGTTCAAGACTGTCACTATCGATCTGGAGCCAGATACGCTATGAGCAGAACAGCCAACCTTAGGGAGGCCTTAGAGGCGGCAGGGATAGACGGCCGACGGCTGTTCTTTGGAAGTGTTTCAGCATCGGAATCGGATCAGTTCGCCGAACAAGTCAACGACTTTGTCAATATGGTGACCAAGCTGGGACCGCTTGGTATTGAAATGGTGGAGAGAAGTGCAAGAGTTCGGACTTCGGGCGCAAAAGGGACCACTGGAGGATGAGATGATGGAACGACATGACATCACAATAGGCGAGAACCCAGTCGTTTCCATGGACCTAGTTGACGGTACTGTGAAGTTCGTCTGGAAGACGTCACTTCTCAAAAAGACTCTGGACTACAAGATTGAGAAATGCGTTGGCTGCAGCCTCTGTCTGCCATGCCCCTGGGAGGCAATCACGCTCGGCCCTGTTGCGGAAACTGCCGCCGGACGTATTGAAGGCGCTCCACTTGTGAATGTGGATCCAGAGCTATGCACGTTCTGTGGCCTTTGTGATTCAGCGTGCGTCTTCAGAGCCTTTGATGCTTCCTACGAAGGCGAGGATGCAGTGAATGAGTTCAACCGCATTGATGGCACTCACGAGATTGATGAAGAGAAGTGCGCCCCCTGTCTTCTGTGTGCCAAGGTCTGTCCTACTCAATCATTGAGCGTCGATATCAATGTGAGTAAGAAGAAGGACCTTGTCAGGTACGAGGGCGAAGAGTCGGCAGAAGGTCGCATTCGGGTGGATGAAGACAAGTGCTCTTATTGTGGACTATGTGAGTTGCTTTGCCCAGAGGCTATCAAGATCTATTGGTCCGACTCCGCTGAGCCTCCGGAGTTCCGACCTGCAATCGCCATCAAAGTCATCGAGGAGGAATGTGACTACTGCGGTCTTTGCGCCAACATATGTCCGGATGAGGCAATTGAGGTTGAATGCTCAAAGTCAACTCCACGAACGATAGGAGAGATAGAGATAACGGGGCAACTCCATCACGATGATGAAACATGTGTGAAGTGTGGCCTCTGTAGCATCGTCTGTCCGTTCGAAGCACTCACTGTCACTAAACCATTCTCTGGTGAAGTCATCGTCAAGAATCTTGAGAAGTGTGACCCAACAGGCTGCAATAACTGCTTCAACATATGCCCAACGAAGTCTATCTATCCTACTGGTACAGCTGAGAAGCTTGCAGTCTACGACGGCAATTGCATCTACTGTGGTGCATGTGAACACTCATGTCCCTATGATGTTCTCGAAGTGAAACGCGAGGGATACAATATTGAGGAGCTCGAACATGCACGAAAATGGGAGAAAGCGAGAGGACTGTTCTTTGATGCGGTTATTGGAATAGAGCCTGACCCTAGTGGTCTCTTTGAGCGGAGTATTGTGGTGAAGATTCCTAAGAAGGTCCAAGTCAGGATTAAGGAAGAACAGGCCTGGAGCTCTGAAGATGGAGCACGCAAGCAGGCAATGAAGGCTGCTCAGGAACTTAGAGACCTTCTCAGAAATGATCCCCAACTTCAGCTACAGCTCGAGAAAGGACGAGTCAAAGAAGTGGTTGAAAGGTTCAACAATACTAAAGGATCGCGTCGAAAGAAGTGACCTTATCCTCGCTCTTGGTGACGGTCACTTGGATACCATGAAGTTGGACAGGTGCCCCATCTGAAGGCACATCAACAAGAGCGAGAGCCCACGGCGACCGAGGCATGACTGCTATGTCGTCCGCCAACTTGTCGTCAGGGACTGCATGAACCACAATTCTCCCGCTCTTTGATTCAACACTTACAGCGTCACCCTCACCCAGTCCAAGTCGCTGCAGATTACCTTTGCTCAACGATATCCTCGCAGCTATCTTCTGAAACTCCTTGGACGCCTTGTTACGAACAGACTCGATATCGGTTTCAAAGGAATGAGAAATAACTAGATTTAGTTCTACTTGAGGAAAGAGAAAGTCACCCAGTGACATTTGTAAGCCGCCTAGAGAATGATCAGGTCAGTCCACCGGCCTCTAGTATCTTAATCGCAAGTTCCAGGAATGCGGCCTCTACATTCGTGCCCGTCTTTGCAGATGTTTCAAGAAAGCTTGTTTGAACTCCACGGTCCTCAATTCTCTTCGCAAGTGCCTGGCCTTCGTCAGTTGTGACAATAGTCTGTTGCATTACAGGGTTGTCCTTGAACTGATCACGCAGGTCAATCTTGTTGCCTATGAGAACGACAGGTATTTTCTTGCCTGCATTTGTCCAACATTCTTCAAGCCAGTTGGGAATGTTGTCGAAGGAGGAACGTTCGACTGTTGAGTAAACTGCAAGTGTTCCCTGGGCACCTTTGTAGAATGTAGAACGGACACTCTTGAAGTGCTCCTGTCCTGCCAAGTCCCAGATCTGAATGCTTACGTCGTGTCCTCCCGCTAGTTCCATCTTCTTCACTGCGAAGTCGGCTCCGATTGTTATCATGTAGTTGGCTCTGAAACCTTCTCCCATGTATGTGCGCCTCAGGCTAGTCTTTCCGACTGAACCATCGCCCATGAGAACGACCTTGAAGAGTGCAGTGACCATTTTTCGACCGCCTGGCCTCTATTCGGTGACTTGAGCGGTATTTTACGTTTCCTCTATTTGAGTCTATGCCGATTAGATGAGGAGGTTCGCTTGTGCTC
>CAYFTD010000167.1:0-5336 GCA_964345915.1 uncultured archaeon | reverse complement strand
GACACAGACTGCCAGTAACGGTGTAGTTTCGTGAGAGAGATTCAAATTCATTTAAAGAGGGAGAACTATTCCCCTGGAGATCGGATTGAGGGAAATGTCATTGTTGTGACTGATGACAGTTTTGAGTGCAATGCTGTCAATCTTAGATTCACAGCCATAGAGAGGTCTCGTGTCGTTAAAGGAAGCGGGAAGCACAGAAGAGTGTATGTTGAAGAGCTGACTCACTCCGACCAGTCCTTAGAGCTCAAAGGTGAAACTGTTATCCAAGAGGGCCAGACAAGATACGAGTTTGCATTTGATTTGCCTCAAGATGCTCCAGCCAGCTACCAGGGTTTCTATAGCTACATCAAGTATGAGCTTGAGGCTAAGGCTGAGATTTCTTGGGCGAAGGACCCGAAGGCAAAGGTCGAGTTTTTTGTTGAAGTTGATAGAGCTGTTCTAACACCTGTTTCTGTGAGTGACGTACTCCTAGAGGAGGAAACCAGGCTTCTTAGTGTCGAGCTAGACAGCGACGTACTAATCCCCGGAGAGCCATTCGGGCTTGAAGTCAGACTGGACAGCGAGATTGAATTCCGAGGTTTGAGGTGTGAACTAATACACGAGGAAACAGTTTCTCCGAAGGGGCAAGATGCCAAACGCAGGACTGTTCTCACCGAGTGGTACTCAGAGGAATTCAGAGTCCCAAGATACGTGCCCGTCGAAGTTTTGCTGCAGACAGGTGATGATTGGCCTCGGGCCTTCCAAACAAATCTGATAACATGTGGATACGTTCTCAAGATTACGCTTGACATCGCTTGGCGATTTGACAAGGTAGTTGAGATACCTATTAGGTATGGTGAAACTGATCAAGAAAGAGAAGCCTTCGAACTGATTGGATTCGATTTCTAGAACCTGAATCCTCTATACATTGTTGGAGATTGGACTGTCCTGTGGTATTACACCCTTCTCACATATCAGTTCAAGAAGAGTCTGAAATGCTTCATTGATGTTCTCTCCTGATTCTGCATTGGTGAAGTAACAAGGCGAATCTAATGCTAGTGCGACCTCAAGGATCTCATCCCGGGTCACGTTACTAGGCAGGTCCGACTTGTTGGCAATGAGAACAAGCGGAACATCTCCACCTGTTTCGACTTCCAGCATATCTACCCATCTCTGAATGCTCTCAAAGGTATCGGGATTAGAAACGTCAAAGACAAGAATCAGCCCAGACACCTCAAGAAGACAACTCCCGGGATCCCCAGACTCCAGGGTAAAGGTTCGGCTAGTTATCTCCACACTACAAGGATAGACGCTATGTACTGTGAAGTCTCTTACTAGTTTGTCCTCGTAGACATTCTCGTCAGTGAGTCCTTCCTTTCGTAAGCTATCTAAGATGGTAGTCTTGCCTACTCCGGGGTCTCCAACTATACAGACCTTAAGTGGGGCGCTAGCTTCTGACACTGCCGCCTCCTCCATGAACAATGCCTTCTAATCAGGGTTACACTATATATTACGTACTTTCGCCGATATTACTTTGTTTATGGCGCTATTTCGATGCATCTCAAAGCGCGAAATGGAGTAGGATTGAAATCTGCTCGGCCAGCATGTTGTGCGCCGATAGAATGCTCTATTAGTCCAAGATTCATCTTGAGCCGTAGTATTCAGCGTGTCAAGTCCAATAGGTGGGACATAGATTGCAGGAACTTGAGCTGAACGGGTTCGAGGACGATGAGGAGATTGTCGAAGATCCCTACTCGATAAGGCTATGCCGCTCGATGCTCGTTATCATTTGGTTCCTCTCAGCAACGTTGATCTGGTTCGTCCTAAACAGTTCTCAATTCATTGAGATCGATGTGGCGAGCCAGATCATGCCCTATTGTTGGGCTTGTCTCCTAGTTACTGTTTCCTGGATAGCAATCAAGGTATACATGCATTTCAGAAGAGGTCCTCCCACATTCCAGATCTAAGACCGGCGGCCGCAGAAATCGATAATCATCTTTTGGGCCTCGTTGTTATTCAGAACCTCGAAGCCCACTGATCTCGAGTTTGACGTCTTTCTCCACCCACAATCAAGACGATGATAGCCAAGACCACAAACAGCCCCACTGCTCCTAGAATTGTCATCAGCATTACAGGATCTATCAACAAGTCCTGAGATGTTGTCGTTGTTGTTGTTTGTGTGTCACTAGTTGTGGTGGTGGTTGTGGTAGTAGAATCTGTAGTAGTTGTAGAAGTTGTTGTGGTGGATGTAGTGGTGGTAGTGGTCGTCGTAGTTGTCGTTGTAGTCGTTGTTGTTGTCGTGGTAGGAACCCCTGCTCCACTCGTCACACCTAGAACAAGCGTTGCACAAATGGCTAGGAGCACCAGAGATGTACCGAATGCTGAAAGTGTCCTTCCCACTGCTGGGTGCCTCCACTTATTAGATTCGGAGAATGCTCAAAGAGAGTCGGACAACCCGGGAGTTCTGAGGCATCCTCCTGTAACAGAGTCCGTTTCTAAACGCGTTCCCTGAACGGATTTTAAGCTTCTTCGCACCAAGAGTGTGAAACGAGTAACAGCTTCTCTAGAATACCCTTGCTTGATTTCTAGTCAACCAGAAATGGAACCATTCTAGTTTCATATGTCGGCATGCGGCGACGCCGAGGAGAAATAGAGTGAACGCATAAGAAAGTGGCCTATTTTGTGCGGCGAATGTACCAGATGATCTTGTCAGCTTCCTCGACCATCTCCACTATCTCATGACCTGTTCTATCAGCAAAGGCAGGAAAATCCTTCTTGGTGCCGATGTCAGTCGCGATGACCTGAAGAATTTGGCCAATGTCGACCTGTTGAATCTCTTTCTTCGTCTTGAGAATAGGCATAGGACATCTAAGTCCGGATGCATCGAAGGTTCTTGAAATGTCGTGGTCTACCATGGTCAATACCAACGAACGGGCGGACATGCTCAGTGGTTTAAAGCATTACGTTTGCGCCATTGCCGCCTGAACCCCCTGCTGGCGGATTCAGTTTCAACCTGAAAATAAAGCGACCATTGTGTATTCCTATTCCAACACTCTTATTTACCGGCGTTTTTCGGGCGGGCTCATCCTGGTGTACTACTATGGCAGTATTTCAGCTACTATTGCTCCTTCTCTTCGCCATGGGATTTGCCACTATGTTTAGTGGCTTCATGGCAGCGAGAAGAATGGGTTACATATTGATGAACCAAGTCATGTTACTAATGCTGGGTATGATGGTGAGCCTTGTCACACTAATTGTAGGGATTGTTGCGCCAACATTCTCACTTGGATTCATGGACTTGGTGCAACTACTACTAGTGATTGACCTCGTCTTCTTCGGGTTGGCTCTCCTAATGGAATTCATTCAGGCAGTACCGGTGCTAATGAAGACAATGCAAGGCGGACCGATTCACAGCTCACACATAACAAACCTAGTTCTATCGGTCTTCCTGATCCTCGCAATGGTCCTCTACTACGTTGACCTTGCAGTGCTGTAGAAGTCGGAGATGATAGCAAGATGGCAGAACTATATCTAGTCGGTCAATGGGGGCCCGAAGCAGCCGAAAGGTGTTTTGGACCTTTTGTGACTGGAACTACAGCACAGGCTCAGGATGTTCAGACAAACATATTCCTGATGATGGATGCAGTCTATCTGATGAAGAAAGGCGCAGCCGAGAAAGTGAGAGCTCCCGGCTTTCCACCACTCCAAGACCTCATCGATGCCTTCCTTGAGGCTGGAGGCAAGATCCAAGTTTGTTCCAATTCCGTCGAATTCCGCGGAATCGAGCAAGAAGACCTCAGGGACCCCAGAATCGAGATTGCAGGCGCTGCGACTATGGTCGATGACGTCCTGAAACACGAGAGAACTATGTTCTTCTAACAACTCTGAAGGAGAGAACTATTCTTGTTCTCTCCAATTCCATTTCTTCTAGTTACCATGGCGATAGGCCGTTCCTCAGTCTTCTTCCTTGGTGAAATAGACGTATACAGACTGGTCACTGTCGTCCATGATGATGCTGTACCGAAGATTCTCGGCTAGGCCTACATGGAACTTGAGTTCTTCAATTGCGTCATCGTCTTCCTTGCGAAGATGGAGATGATCCTTCAGGAACCTGAGTGAAACTGCAATATCCTTGTCGGCAATCTTGTCGACCATTTGCTCGAGCCTATCTCTCACGGTCATGTCTATCTCGGTGTTAGACTCTTTCAGTTCAGATATCTTCTTAGAATGCTTCTTCCACGCCAAGACAACACACCTACTCTCGATTTCTTGTTCCGATTCTTTTTCAATCTTTGCAGAAACAGTTCTGAAGTCGTCGAAACACAAACTGGAATAGCAATATCAAGAGCACAATTGTGCAAGAAGCCTACGGTTGATCGTCATAGTGAGATGATTCTGTCGTACTGTTCCATGATTAGATCAACTGCATCGTCGTAGCTGATGAGCTCAACTTCAATGACTAGGCGATCCTCGATGCCACGCTCTTCGACGTGGTTCCTTGTTGCATGGATTGGCACACCTAGATCTAACAACGTTTCAGACTCAGGACAGCCCATGTCCGCAAGATAGACTCCATCCTGCACTAGAAGCAATCCTAGACCGTGTCCACCGGTCTTCAAAGCACCTGCAATTTCAGTCAGGTTGTGACAGTCAGACGATATCCATAGGAGAAACTTCACTCTTTTCACCTCAGTGTTAGAATGTGACAATTACCTCATTCTCGGTCAAGGCCTGTGCAACTCTTGATTCATCAACGACCTCAACCTCTTCAAATATCTCCCCAGTGCTGATGCCTCTATCTTCCAAAGACTTCTTGCTAGCGAGGAGTCGGCCATCGAAATCGAGGTAGGTCGCCTTGAACATTCGAAAAGGCATCTCATCAGCAGACTTCAACAAAGAATAGACTCCGTTTCCCATGAATAGTATTGTGGGCTCATGATCCATTCCGAACATCCCAACGGCAGCTCTCCATCCCTCGAAATTGATGATTCTGCCATAGGGCCTGCTGTTGACAAGAATGAGCACTTTGCGTTCGCTAAACTCCATAATCACTCCTCCTAGAAACAGAATGTGACGAACCTGTCTGCCTCCCCGATATACTCCGCAAGCTCAGTCAGACCCGAAACCTCAACCCCTTCGATGAAGTCGGACCCACGCTGGTCAAAGCCCCGAGCAGTAGTACAAAGTCCACACGCCTGGAACTCGGCCCCGGCATCGGCCAGCTCCTGAAGCTTGCTATTCATCGGTATGTCTGGATCCGGGTCTTGACCAACCTTCGCATTGTTAACGCCGTCTACAAACAGAAAGACTTTGACTGCGTATCCTTTTTCGAGGGCTACCTTTGTAAGGTCATAGAA
>CAYFTD010000166.1:0-2979 GCA_964345915.1 uncultured archaeon | reverse complement strand
CAAAAGCGTCAACACTGTTCTAAGTAGTGAGGAGGTCCTAGATGACATTCGTATTGAGTGGGATTTTGCAGCTGGCAACCATTTCATCGACATCTATGAAGTGCGCCCTCTGTCAGAAGACTTCGACTCCGAGTGTCCATATGTCTTCATTGTTCACGGTTCCGTTCCGGAGTTGAAGGGTGACAACGACAGTAAGTTTGGATTCGGTCTTTACTCCCATAGGAGCAAGTTGCTGGGTGAAATGGCGGAAGAAATCAGTACACCCTTCGGACCCGTTCGGATCTTGACAGATGAAAATGCTTCGCAGTACCTAGCCCTTAACGACTTTGCCTGCGAATTGAGTAAGAAGAAACGAAGAAGAGCCGCAGAGCTGTTGTTTGGTGACTTCATTGAAATCTCGAACCCAATCCATCAGGGACTCATCAATATGAATGAGCATGTACTCGGATGTCAGGAAACGAAGACCGCTGAGAACAGGATCCTGCCTATCACATTGAGGTCAGACCTTCCCGCATATCTATCCAAAGGAAATGCAAATCTAGACGAGGATTCAATTGAGCAGCTGGGATTCACAAAACGTTCTGAAAAGTATAATGTCAAGGACAGACTCCTTAATGCCAATATTCTCCCTCATGGTGGAGGTTACAAGTATCCCAGCATGCTGGGAATAAAGAGAGTAATGGAAACAGAAACAGGAACCAGATACTACGTCACAGAGCACGCAACAGGTCAGGAATCTGAGAAGGTATTCTCAAGTCCCCGTGAACTGGAGTTCACCTATAGGGGGCAGGAAGTTCTTTGGAAAGCTGTCGAGCTGAGACTCTGCAGTGTTGTTGCACGTTTGATGCCGCGTGTTATTCTTAAGGTATGAAAGCAGCCCTCTGTTTCCGAGATGCAGGGTAAAACGTTTTAGGCGGCCTGCATTCTCGGCGTTCGTCGCTCCGGAGATTTGGAATGTGTCAGACGAGGAATCCTTCGACATTGTTGTTGTCGGCGCAGGCGTAATCGGGGTTGCCGCTGCTTATTACCTGCAAAGGAACAACCCCAACAAGACTATACTATTGCTAGACAGGCTCTCTGCCGCCGGGCAGGCAAATACGGCCATGAGCGCTGCAGCTGTGAGGAACATGTTTGCATCGTCTACCAACCAGATCCTCACAGATACATCAATCAAGTACTTCGAGCACGTGCAAGAAGAGATCGGCTACAATCTCATGTTCGAGAAGATAGGGTACCTCTGGCTGCTCAGTGATGATCAGTTCAATAGTGAGAGCGTAAAGACGTGGATCAAGAGGATGAATAGTTCTGGAATTCACAACAAGACATTCACCAAAGAAGCGCTCAAGAAGATGATTCCCGGTCTCAACGTGGATTTTGCAGGAGATGAAGAGGCAAAACTGATGAACTTGAAAGAGGTTAGTTTTGGACTCTTCGGAGGGGACTGCGGAGCGCTAGATCCTACACGACTCGTGGAATATTACCTCGAGGAGTTCAAGAAGCTCAGCAATGTGAAACCGCGCTTTGGAGTCACAGTCGAGAGCCTACTTCTAGAAGCAGAGCCCAAGCTAGATGTTCCTGGAGAGCCCTTTGTTTGGCAGAAGAAGAAAGTCAAGGGAGTAGAGACTTCCGACGGAACGATTCGGGCTGAAACAACCGTCCTGGCTACCGGTACTTGGGCGAATGAGCTTCTCGATCCAATTGGAATGGATAGTCGAACCAAAGCGAAGAAGCGGCACATCTATGTGGTTCATGCAGAAGAAAAGGAGGGTCTGCATGAGATTCTCGACTCCAAGGGATTCAATGAATTCAACTCAGTCCCATTTACCATACTGCCTTCTGCAGGGGTATATTTCAGGCCTCAGCTTCAAGAACGAGGCTTTTGGATAGGGTGTGGAGACAGACTGGGTCGGAGATACGACTACATTCAGTCTGAGGACTATTCAAACCCAGAAAGCTCGTACTATGAAAACAGCGTCTACCCAGTCTTGTCCAAGTACTTTCCAGCCTTTGAAGGCGCTCGTCCGGTGGGCAGCTGGGCCGGAGGTTACTCTTACAGTCCTGATGCCATTCCATTTGTGTATATGGAGAATGGAGTGTTGGTTCTTACAGGTGCGAGCGGTTCAGGGATCATGAAGGCAGACGCAATGGCAAGGATTGCTGACGCACTGTATAGGGGCCTTCCAAAGGCGGAGTTGTACGGTGGAAAGAAGATTCCTTCAAATACCCTCAGTCAAAAGGAAAGGAAGGTAGAAATCGAGAGCGTTGTCATATGACTGCGTCAGGGTATGAAAGGCGGCCCTACCTGAGCGGAAAACCCTAAAAGGGTCAAGAGGGCAAGTTACATGCCCCCCGGGTTCAAGACCCAACTGCATTCTGAGGTTCGCACAAATCTGAACCATTCACATGTAACACACACATCGAAAATGAGGTGATACAAGATGGAACAAGGTGAGCTCGATGACGACAGCGGAAAAACCAGAAGAAAGCAAGCTAGTAATCACAGCCTTGGAGAGTGGAATAGACTACTCCGACCTAGAGAGCGCACCAGACGAACCTCTGCTCATCCAAGTTGTGGGGATTTGGCCTGACATTCTGGCAGAACTATCTCGCAAGTTTGAGGTTGATCTGGAGGACCTACAGGACCTTCAAGACCTTGATGAAAGGCCACGCCTCCAGGTTGAAGACAAATTCATTATGATAGTCTTGCGTGTCCCTGTTGATCTCGAGAATCTTGACCGAGATTATTCCACCAATCCTATCGGGATATTCTCAAATGGGCGCGACATCATAGTTGTCCAAAACGATGAGATACCTCTTCGAAAGAAACGTCTGAAGGGCGTACTCAAGCGAACAACCACGGTGAGCGGTGCAATCTACAATCTTTGGGAGATCGTGATACACTCTTTTGAAACAACGCTCGACATTGTAGAGGCCACAATCAAAGAAACGGAAGAAAGGATTTTGAAAGAGATATACCCG